>JAIOPP010000107.1 GCA_021413845.1 Planctomycetia bacterium
ATGGGGCGCATAGTCGCTGAAGGTCAGCATGACGACGCTCTTATCGTGGGAGGGGCGGGCGGGGCGGGAGCGAGCAAATCGAGCGGGAGGGAAGCAAGCAGGCGGGAGGGCTGATCAATCTAAGCTTATGGATTCGTCTCGGCGGTGTCTATTCTATTCTTCCTTATCGACGACCACGATCCGTAAGTCGCAGACGTTCGTATGGGTCGGACCGGTTTTCAGGAGGTCGGCATGCGGCAGGAAGAAGTGATATGCATCGTTACGCATAAGATAGTCGCCGATCTCCGCGCGCCGGTCGGCATACATCGCCAATAGCTCTTCATCGACGATCGCGCCTGCGGCATCCGTCGGACCATCTTCCCCGTCGGTCCCGCCCGAGAGGAGCACGATGCCGGAATCGACCTCGGCAGCCACGAGCCGATCGAGCGCGGCGAGCGCCAATTGCTGATTCCGGCCCCCTTTGCCCCGGAGCCTTTCATCGACGAGGCGAACCGTCGGTTCGCCGCCGGTAATCAAACAGTCGGACCCTGCGCCGCGTCGCATGCCGATCGCCATCTCGGCTAAGTGGCGTCCCACGTCTTCGGCGGCTCCCTCGGACGTCGTCGCCGAGATCATGGCATGCGAGTAGCCGAGCCGTTCCGCTTCGACTCCGGCAGCATCGACGGCCACGGCGTTGTTGCCGATGACGATGTTCGACACTTCACACGCGCAGGCGAGCTTCGCTTGGTTTCCCTGTTCATCTGCTTGCTTCTTACGCAAAGCAGCGAAGATCGGCCTCAGGTTCTCTTGCCGCTCGGCCTCGAACTTCGCGAGCACGGCCAGCGCGTCGGCCGTGGTGGTCGTGCTTTCGACCGTCGGTCCGGAAGCGATCACGTCGAGCGGATCGCCGAGGACGTCGCTGATGACGAGCGTCACCAAGCGCCGAGCGCGGCAAGCCCGGGCGAGGCCTCCTCCTTTGACCAAGCTCAACGCTTTGCGAACCGTATTCAACGCTCCGATGTCGGCCCCGGCGCCGCTCAAGAATCGGGTCACGGCTTGCTTGTCGGCCAGCGAGACGCCGTCGATCGGCGCGGGCATCAGCGCGCTGCCTCCTCCGGAGATGAGCACCAACACCAAGTCGTCGGGAGCGGCACCGGCGACGAGTTTGAGAATCTCTTTCGTCCCGGCGATTCCTTCTGCCGTCGGTTCGTTCTTTCCGGCCGGACGGGCACCATGCAGCCGAATGAACTTCAGCCGGCCGACGCAATCGGACGGCACGTTGACCCAGCCGATGAGTTCCTTTTCGCGAGCCGGCGAGGCCCCCAGCGCGTCTTCCACGCCGGCCGCCATCCCCGCTCCGGCCTTGCCGCAACCGACGACGATGATCCGCCGCACGGCCGCGAGGTCGAAGAGCTCGTCGCCGATCAGCAGCGATCCCGCTTCGCAGCGGATCGATTCTCGGACCAAGCGGCGCGAATCGACCGCTGCGACCCCGGCTTGCCAAATGCGGAGCGCGTCGGAGCGAAGTTGTTCGGAGTTGCGTCGCGTCACGGTACTGTCCCGCCTGATTTAACTGTCAGCAAGGGCTAGAGTCTACAAGTTTTTCGCGGTCACGTGAGGCGGCTCGCCCCGAAGAGTGCCGAACAGCGAGCGGGTGCGCCGTCAGATTGATCTTCGGGTATCACGCCCGCGACAATCGCTGCGCACCCGACAAGGCCGCCATTCACTGCGAAGAAATTCCCAAGCCATCGGCCGGTAAGGCCTTAAGTGTCCAGCATCGCGAATTCGATTTTCTCGGCACGACCCATGCAATCTCTCGTCATCGATAGCCGCGAACTGCGATGGTGCGGCCTTCCGAGAGATGCACTTTTTAAGGGTACATGCGATGAGTCTCATAGCCGCAATGATCTTCCTCGGCCTGATGATCGAACTCTTTTTCGTCTGCGATGTGATGGTGCATCGGCATCGCCGCAACATTCGCGACTGAGCTCGGCGGTTACTCCCGCGCGAAGTCGTACGGCCGCTCATGGCTTTCCGTTTCCGTCGGAGCACCGTGGGCGGGAAGCGTCACGGTAAATGTCGTGCCGATTCCCAATTGGCTCTGCACCTCGATCTCGCCGCCGTATTCCAGCACGATCGCCCGAGCGATCGACAGCCCGAGCCCTGTGCCGCGCTTCGGGCCTTCTCGTTCCCGGCTCTTATCGCCCCGATAAAACCGCTCGAACACGAGCGGCAGATCGTGCGGCGGGATTCCGCAACCGGAATCCTTCACGCGAAAGACGACCCGTTGCGAGCCTGCCGGTTGCTCGATTTCGGCGCGGACCTTTCCGCCCGGCGAAGTGAACTTGATGGCGTTGTCGA
Organism: Planctomycetia bacterium; assembly: GCA_021413845.1. Taxonomy (NCBI): domain Bacteria; kingdom Pseudomonadati; phylum Planctomycetota; class Planctomycetia; species Planctomycetia bacterium. Next base: position 2,341 of record JAIOPP010000107.1, read on the forward strand.
GCAAGTTGTTCACGACTTGTCGCAAGCGTCCGGGATCGCCCGTGACCCGGCCGCAGGCATGAAAATCGTTTTCCAACACGATCCCGCGCTCTTCCGCCACCCCGCGAAACATCTCGATCGACGATTCGACGAGGCGATCGAGATGCAGATACTCGGTATGTTTCGAAACGCGCGACGGATCGCTTTCCGCCAGCAGCAACAGTTGATTCACGAGCGTCGTCAGTTGCGCACACTCGTCGGCCACGGTTTCGAGCAACACTTCGTATTCTTCCGGAGTGCGATGCGCGCCGAGCGCCACTTCGACCGAGCTTCGAATCGCGGCAAGCGGAGAACGAAGCTCGTGCGCAGCGTTGGCGACGAACTCGCGCTTGCGCGCCAGATACTCCGCGATCCGATCGAGGAAGTGGTTGATCGTGTGGGACAGTTGGTCGAGCTCGTCGCCGGTGCGGCGGATCGGAAGACGGTCGGCGAGCTGCGTCGGTCGGAGTCGCCGCGCGGTATGAATGATGTTCGTCAACGGCTGGATCGCATAGCCGGCAACCCAGTAGCCGCCGAGCGGCGCGAGGATCAACACCAGCACGCCGGCGACCATCATCACGCGCGTTCGTTCCCAAATCTTCGCGTTGATCTGCTCCTGCGAGGCACCGACGCGGACGCCGTATTTCGGCACTCCCGCATAGTCGACCGGCCGCTGCGCGATGCGGAACACGCCGGCCTCGCGAATCGCGGAGATTCCGGTGTCGTCGATCTTCCCTGTCTGCAACCCCTGCGGAGCTTCGGAACTCGACCAAGAGATCGTGCCGTCGGGCTCGATCAGCTGCAGGAACAGCCGTTCGTGCGTATGCGTATCGGCCTTGCGGGCGAGCATCTGCTCGATACGATCTCGGGCCGGATACAGCTGCGCCACGGCCTGCGCGGTCTCTTTGGCGTCTTCCAGCAAACGCTCATCCGTTTCTTGGATAAGTGTGTAGCGCGAGCCTTCGTGAACGATCAACAGCGCGGCGAGCACGATGAGCACGAAGACGCCGCCGTACCAGACGGTGAGTCGGACGCGCAGATAGTACGACGCTGCTTTAACTCGCGCGAACGGCATACCCGCGCCCTCGCACGGTTTCGATCATCGGGTCGGGCAGAAGTTTATCGAGCTTGTTGCGCAGCCGGTTCACGTGGACTTCGATGACGTTGGTCGCACCTTCCCAATCCGACTTCCACAAATGCTCGCACAGCATCTTCCGGGTCACGACCTGCCCGGCGTTGCGCATGAGAAGTTCCAGCAGGCTGAACTCGGTGGGCGAGAGATCGACGTCGCGCTCGCCGCATTTGACTCGTCGGTTCGTCAGGTCGAGTTCCAACGGCCCAGCATGCAAGACCGGCGCCGGGCGCGCCGAAGCACGGCGACAAACGGCCTCGATCCGAGCCAAGAGCTCCGGCAACGCGAACGGCTTCACGATGTAATCGTCGGCACCTGCCTTAAGGCCGGCCACCCGTTCGTCGACGCTTCCGAGAGCCGTGAGCAAGATCGTCGGGGTGCGAATGCCGTCGGCACGAATCTTTCGCAAGACGTCGAGGCCGGAAATGCCGGGCAGCATGATGTCGAAGATCAGGGCGTCGTACTGCTGGCTCTTCGCCATCGCGAGGCCTTCGTCGCCGTTACGAGCCCAATCGCAATCTTGCGAAGCTTCGCCGAGGCCTTGCTTGAGGGATTTCCCGATGACGGGATCGTCTTCGACCAACAGGAGATTTAAGCGAGACATAGTTGCCGCTGCCCTTTTGCGTGAAACATCGTGTTTGCCGGTCGCGCGGGGGATGGAAATCGATCGACCGCCGGTCGGTGACAGAACACAGGTAAGTGTATCTTTCCTGCTACGCAGCGGAAACGGATCGGTTTGAGCGACCAGCGCGCCGACCGAGCGACGAGCGACTCTGGGCTCGATGCTCACCTGAGTGCTAAAGCACCATAAATACGGCACATTCCTCGCATCTACCGCCTCAGCGAAACCACCGACGCCAGAGAAAACGGACTCGGAAGAATCGCCCCGTCTTCAGGTTTTTTAATGCACGATCGTCGAACCTTCGGCTGCGCGAGCGGCGTAGGAAGTTCAGCGACGATCTCGCTTACGACTCGCGACGGAGCGCCCCCAAAAGGCATGTCTCGGAGATTAAAGCTTTTTAACCATTACCTTTATGTCAACTTTCTGGCACTCACGGATATGATTCTTAGCGTCGGGAAAATGTTTTTTCGCGCAAGACGTTTCGTATCGCAGTTCGCCTCCCGCCTTGCTCTTCCTCGCATCGTAAAGCCGTCCGCTCATGCATAAAGAAGTTCCGGTGTCGAGCAGCAACGCTTCGCTCCCGACGTTCGCCAATAGTTGGAAGGCCGACCTTACGAGCGGCTTTCTCGTCTTCCTGATCGCGCTGCCGTTGTGTCTCGGCATCGCCGCAGCCAGCAAATTCCCGCCGATCGCCGGAGTCATGACCGCCGTCGTCGGCGGCATCATCGCGACGCTGTTCAGCAATTCCGAATTGACGATCAAAGGACCGGCCGCGGGCATGATCGCGATCGTCGCCGGAGCGATGCTCGATCCCGCATGGCTCGGCGAAGCAGCCGGACCGACGGACACGCGCGTCTACCAATTCGTGCTGGCCGTCGGAGTCGTTTCGGGAGTCATTCAGATCTTGCTCGGGCTCTTTCGCGCAGGCATTCTCACCGAATTTTTCCCCATGGCACCCGTGCATGGGCTCTTGGCTTCGATCGGCCTGATCATCATCTCGAAGCAAAGCTACTTGATGTTCGGTATTTCCGCGCCGAAAGATCCGCCGCTTGAATCGTTGCTCCAAATCGGCGGAGCGGTGGCACACAACGCGGATCGCAACGCGACCATCATCGGATTGCTCAGCTTGGCGATTCTGTTTTCATATCCGTGGCTGAAAAAGAAAATCTCGCCGCTCAAGTATTTGCCTGCGCAACTCATGGTGCTCATCATCGCGATTCCGCTCGGGCAGGCCTTTCATCTCGGCCCTGAGAAGTTGGTTTCGCTTCCCGCAAAACTACAAGAAGCGATCGTCCTCCCGAACTTCTCGCACCTGCTCACGCCGGTGTCGTTGAAGTGGTTGATTCTTTTCTGTTTGGTCGGCTCGCTGGAATCGTTGTTGAGCGCGAAGGCGATCGACATTCTCGATCCTTGGAAGCGGAAGACGAACATGAACCGCGATCTGCTGGGCGTGGGGATGGCGAACACCCTCTCGGCCGCGATCGGCGGGATGCCGATGATCTCGGAGATTTTGCGCAGCTCGGCCAATATCGGCAACGGCGGCCGAACCCGGCTCGCGAACTTATTTCACGGCATCTTTCTCTTCGTCGCGATCGTGGCGCTCGGGTCGGTCGTCAGAATGATCCCGATGGCCGCGCTCGGCGCGATGCTCGTCTTCGCGGGCTTCCGTCTCGCTTCGCCGAAAGAGTTCGTGCACATGTGGCACATCGGCAAGGAGCAGTTCTTCGTGTTCGTGCTGACGGTCGCCTGTATCTTTCCTCACGGCGAACTGCTGCTCGTCGGCGTCGGCATGGTCGCCGAGTTGCTGATCAACCTCGTCAACGGGGCGCCGCTCCGCTCGCTGTTCAAGCCTTCGGTAGCCGTGTCGAATTCCGGCACCGGCGCGACACTCGAAGCGCACGATGCCCTGACGTTCGCCAACTGGATTCCGCTCAAGCGCCGAACCGAGCAGCTCGGTGATGTCCCCAACGTGACGCTCGATCTGTCCGACGTCAGGCTCGTCGATCACACGACGATGGACAAGTTGCTGCAAACGCAGCGCGAATTCGCCAACAGCGGCCGCAAGCTCGAGATCATCGGCCTCGAACACCATCGCACGTTCGGCCACACGCCGTCGTCGGGCCGGAAGCGCTCCGCGGTCTGAAAAGCGCCACGCGGCCTGAGCCGCTAGCCGCCGAACGACGGGAACGATAGCCCGGCCGGTCGGCCGCCGGCATTCGGAGCCGAGACGTTCCGCACCGGAGCGTTGTAGCTCGCCGGAGCGACGCCTTGCCCCTGTGCTCCATTCGGCTGTGCTCCGTTCGACTCCGGCAACAGCGAAGTGGCCGACGGTTGCAGATGCGCCGGGCTCGGCATCGAGGGATACGAGAACGGCGTCGGAGTCGGGTTCAAGGCGACCGAGTTCGGCGCCGTGGCTTGCGGCATCGACGTGTTCGGAAGCCCGTTCGACCAACCGGCCGCGGTCGGGAATTGATTGCCGGCGGGATTCGCTGCCGCGGCCGAAGCCGGCTGCGGCGCTTGCGGCGAACCCGCCGCCGAGGCTTGCGCAAGTTGCTCGTTGCCGGCCGCGGTTCGTGGTGAGCCGCGATAGACTTCGATCAAGCGTTGCCGAGGCATCGCCGCCAAAGTGTTTGCCGCTTGCGCAGCTCCTGCAGCGTTGGGATTGTTCGACGCAAGTTGTACGGTGCTGTTCTGCGCGGCGGCCGCTTGTGCGTAACCACCGGCCAACACGACTCCCGATGGAGCACCGACGGGAGCGGCTCCCACAGCTTGATCGGCTCCGGGTTGTTGCGGCGCGAGCGGCTGCTGGGCCGACGCTTGTTGTACCGCATTCCCCTTCGCGGCCGCTTCCGCAAGTTGAGCTCGTGCTTCATCCTGTCGCCGCTGCATCGCTTGGGTGACTTGCAGCAAGGCTTCTGCCGCGGGGCGCATGTCGGGGTTGACGCTCAGAGCTCGGCTGAAATGCGCTTGGGCATTCGGCAAGTCGCCGCACTGAGCGCAAAGATAGGCGAAGTTCGATTCCGCCTCGGCCTCGCCGTTGCCCTTGCGAAACAAGTCGTACGCTTCGTCCAGGTTCCCTTGTTCGCCGACGACCATCGCGAGGTTATTCAGCGCTGCCGTATGGAGCGGCTGCTGCGCGATCGCGGCTCGCAGGGCTTGCTCGGCTTGCGGCAACTGTTGTTGCAGATAGTAGCAATAACCGATGTCGCTCAAGAGATCCGGCGTCGGCGCGCTGCAGGCCAAGGCCGCTTGATAGTGCTGATGAGCGTCGGCGTATTTGCCTTGCACGGCAGCCATCACGCCTAAGCGGTGATAACAGTCGCGGCTCTTCGGCTCGGCAACAAGCAACTCACGGTAGAGCCGTTCGGCGGCCGTGAAATCTTTGCGTCGCTCCAGAATGCGGGCTTCAGCGTAGGTCTTGTTCAGCTTGTCTTTGCGCGCCTTGCCGGTCACCGTGTCCTTCACCGTCGTCGTGGCCGAGCGAATATCATCGGTCGTCGGAATCAGAGAACATCCGGTCGCCGCGATCGCCGAGCCTCCCAGCAACACACCGGCCGCGAACCGCCGAACGACACCGAACTTTCGACTCTGATACGGAATCATGCCGACCTCGATAGATGTGAAGAAATGTCGTTCTCGGTCGTTCGTCGTCGGGCGCTAGTCGTCAGGCAATCGTCGAGATAGTTCGTCGAAGCAGTCCGTCGAAACTTAGGTTCCGAATCCGCCGCCACCACCGATGCCACCACCGAAACCACCACCACCCCCGAAGCCGCCGAAGCCGCCGCCGAAGCCACCACCGAAGCCGCCGAAGCCGAAGCTCCGTTGATAGGCCCGCTCCGCTTCCAAGTCTTCTTGGCCGCGAACCAAGGCCGGCGACACGACGACCCGCTGCTCGGCGTCCGGAATTCCCATCGCCAAGAGTACCTGAACCGTCACGGCCCGACGTTGCATATCGAGTTCCGGATTCGGATGCACCGGATACTTATATTCGGTTCCGGCCAGCTTGCTCGTCAGGCTGCGCTCGATCAAGACGGGATAGTTCTGACCGGCATGCAGCCGCGCGGCGATCTGCTTGATGTGGTCTTCGCCGGCCCAGTTGAAGCGCGCTTGGTTGTAGGCGAACTCATGCTGATAAAGCACGAACTTCGACGGCTCGGCGTTCTCTTCTTGCGAGATCCAAATCGGATCGGTCAACGCGCCTTGAGGTGCGGGCACGGTGCCGACGGCATTGAACCAGCCCGGTCGGTAGAGGCGAACGCATCCGGCTGCCGTCAAGCAAACCAGCGCCGCCAACAGAAGCGTATGCACCGCCGTGCGTCGTGTGCGAAGAGTCTTCATCCGTCGAAATCCTTTTCTAACGTCGGCGAGAGGTCGTCATGAACCGTCCCGAGGCATGCATCCGTGTCTTAGTTCGAGAAACCTGTCGCTCCCTGCATGTAGTATCCGGTCGACGATCCATATCCGGGCGATTGCTTCGCGCCCCAGATCGCCTGGCTACGAGCTTCGAACGTGCTCCATTGATAGATCGGCCACACCGTACTGCGGTGGTGAAGATCCGGGCGACCCTCGTAACGACCGAGCAGGAAGAAGTCGAGATCGTCCGGTTCGGTCACTTCCATGCCCGGCAACACCATCGGCACTTGTTCCGGCTCGAGCGGATGTACAAGCTCCGGGCTGACGAGGATGACGAGTTCGGTTTCATCGCGAGACACCGAGCGGCGGCTGAAGAAGAGGTCGAGGCCCGGAATATCGCCGATCCAAGGAATACGGACCTTGCTGCTGTCTTGCTTGTCTTGAATCAACCCGGCGATCGCGAGCCATTGGCCTTCGCGCAAATTCACTTGCGTCGAGACGCTCTGCGTATCGAGACTCGGAATTCCGTTGACGCCGCCGACCGAGGTGCTGATTTGGCTGACCGTCGGCACGACTTGCAACCGGATGTGATCTTTGTCGAGCACGGTCGGCGTGAATTGCAGCTGCGTACCGAAACCTTGGAACTGATTGACCGTTCCGCCGATGCCGTTGATGCCGACCACGGTCGGCACGGCGAACTGTCCGCCGTCGATGAAGTAAGCGGGATAGCCGCTGATCGTCACGAGGTTCGGTTCGGCCAAGACTTTCGTCGTGCGGTTGCTGCTCAAAGCGCTGAGCGTGAGTTGTACGTCGGTCGAGCTCAAAACCGCTTGATAAGCACCCGCGACGTTGAGGTTCGTGGTCACGCTGAAGTCGCCGGCCTGGGCGGCGAACTGCGAGCCGATCGTACGGAGCGCTCCGCGGTTGAGGCGGGCGATGCGAACCTTGAGCAACACCTGATGCTCGCCGGGAACCTCGAGCATGCTGATGACCGAGTTCGAGGCCCAATCGTTGTTGCCGAAGCCGGCCAGTCGGGCCCCTCGACCACCGTATCCGAGACCGGATCCGAAACCGGCGCTACCGGGTCCGAGCAGACCGCCGTTTTGATCGACCGACTGACCGCGAACGATCGACATGATCGCCATGGATTCTTGCGCGTCGCGAGCTTGTCCGCGGACGACCAACTTATCGGCGACGGAAATCAACTGGATATGGCTGTTAGGAAACAACTCGTTGATCCGCTTCGCCAATTCGCCGTACTGCGTGCGGCGCACATCGTCTTCCGTCAGATCCGGATGAACCTTTACGAGGTAACGAATGTTCGTATGCAACGGCGTGTTGCCGGGGGCGGGTTGCGCATCGCCGAACCACAACGTCACCGTGGTTTCGCCGATCGAGCGACCGATCAACTCGAACTCGTTGGGAGAAAAGTTGACCGTTTCGACGATCCCTGGTTCGGCGATCGATACGCGTACGATCGGTTGTTTGGTCGTAATCAGCTTCGAGCGGCGCTGAATGAGGTCGAGTCGGACGTCGGGCTCTTGTACGCTGGCGATGTTCGCATCGAACCGTTCGCGCAACGAAGGCTGCATATCTTCGTGACGTTGCGGGAGCTGCCGATACTTCACGGCATCGGGCTCGCTCGCCGGATCGTTATCGAAGCCGGCTTGCGTCGCTCCGCCGTCCGCGTTGGGTGCCTGCCCGGCAGG
>JAIOPP010000108.1 GCA_021413845.1 Planctomycetia bacterium
GAGAAATGATTTCAAGCCATAGAAGTGATCCTGCTTCCAGTCTTTCGCGAGCGGGTGGTCGTGGCACTGAGCACAACTGATGTTCACGCCGAAGAACAAGCTGCTGACGTCGTTGGTCAGCCGATCGTGATCGCGCATCCGTGTCTTTAAGAAATCGACGGCGGGCTTCTTCGCGGCGGGGAGTTCATCGACGAGCAGTAGTTCTCGAAACATCCGATCCCAAGTGCGTCCTTCGCCGAACGCTTCGACTAGGTAGCCGCGGAGGCTTCCTTGGCCTTGCATGAGCATCCAATCGAATTCGTTCACCTGATGCTCGACGAACTCCGTCGACCCGATCAATCGGTCGACGAGTTGCTCGCGCTTATTCGGAGCCTTCGATAACAGATAGTCGTGCAGTTCGACCGACGTCGGGACTCGGCCCAGCAGGTCGAGCGTGATTCGGCGCACAAGATTGGCGTCGTCGATCTGGCCGGCCGGTGTCGTTTTGGCTGCCGTTAACTTCTCGTCGATGTAACGATCGACCACTTCGGCGATCGGACGATCGGCGGGGGGAAGCTTACCAAGCGGGACGTCGACGCGCGCGGAGCTTGAAACGGAAACCGTCGTCGCCTTAACGCCGCTCTTCGTTTCCGCATTCGACACGGCCGAGAAACACCATAGCGCAATCAGCGCGCAAGCGACGACAAAGCGTCGTAGATGGATACGACTTCGCATGGTAGTAAAGCAGGGGTGGTGGCGGGCTCATCGACGCATGACTTTCATCCGGCTTGAGAAACTCAAGACACAAACGAACGACACGAAACCGGTGAGGTGAATGGGCAGGGTGCGATCGGGCGGGGAAGCAATTCAGGCTCTGAACGAGGCTCGAATCGTCTTCGTACATTGCTTGCACGTCGATCGATCAAAGCTTGATTATCTTAGCCGTTTTCGACCGCGGAAGCCAGCGAATTTCGCACGTACCCAGAGTCGCCCCCCCCCATTGTGCGACTAATCGGGGAGCGTCGGCAGACGCCCGATCACGATGAGCCCGACTGTTGCCAAGCCGACCGTGACGAACGTCGCGACTCGGGACATGGAAACGATTGCGAGCGATAGCGCGACGGTTGCGGCCACCGCAATGCAACTCGCGATCTACACACGTCGCCGCACGCCCCGCTGCCGATGCCCATCCCGAAGCCCGGGACCGCACGAGCGCGCACGCAGCAGTCGCTCGTTCAGCGCGGGGGAACTGCGCAATAAGAAAAAACTCGTTAATAAAAGAAACGGCACGGTCGGCACCCCCGGCAACAGGATGCCGACGATACTGAGCCCGAAGAACAATCCCGCAGCCGCGAGATAGAGCACACGACGCATACCTCGCAGCGGCTTGATCGACGAACCCTCGGTCGGTGGTTCCCGATCGAAAGCTGGATCCTGCGGATCGAGTCGGTCGCTCATTCACTCACCGCAGCTTCATGCAAAAAGGGCATGCGCCGAACGGAATGCGTCAACGACGGACGTCGGCAGCTCCGGCCGCCGTCGCTGCGGCTTGCTTGGGTACGAATTGATAAACCTTAAGATGATCCATCGAAGCCAGCAACCGCTCGTTCTTCTGATAGTACGCGAACGGATAGGTTTCCTGAGCCACTAAATCGTACTTCGTTTGCATCTCCGCAGCCCATTTTCGCTCGATCGCCGGGTCGTACGGAAAATGTTCGGACGTGTAGAAAACGCAACGGAGCGGATGCGCGTTGCTGATTCGATCCCAATGCACCGGCTCGTTCCGTCGATGTCGGGGGGAATAGATCTTCTGATTGCACAAGTACATCGCCGTCCAATTGAGCTCTTTCATCACGCTCGGCTCGAAAAACTGCTTTTGATCGGACATCACACAGCAGATCTCATTCTCGAACGACGCGTTGAACCAGAACCAACGTGCGAAGTCGCGATGTCGAACGTCGCTCAGCGTCTTCGCCGGATGCAGTACATCGTAAGCGACCTCTCCCGTGCCGATGAGCGCTAGCGTCGCCGCGGCGAGGCGAAAGACCGGTAGCAGCGAAGCTTGGCGTCGCGCACACCAAGCCACGCAGACCGCGAGACCGTAGCCGGCCATCAAGCAGATCGGGCCTGCCGAATAATGCACGAGCTTCGGGTGACCGCCGTAGGGATAACGATGCAACGCCGCGGCGATCATGTTCAAGCCGAGCGGCAGCAAGCACAGCCCAACGAGATCGCGCCGACGGGTTCGATACCACATTACGACCGCTACGACGACCCAAGTGAACGTCAGGATGCTTCCACCCCGTTTGCCGCCGAGGGGATAACTGAGCCACGATCCGACATGGACATTGATAAACCAAAACGGCAGCTTCCACGGTTCCGACAATGGAGGAAACGACTCCTTCCAAAACTCCGTCATGAACGGAAGCTCGGCAGTGCTTTGCGAACCGACCGTAAGCAGAAAGAAGCCGAGAAAGGCGAGGCATGTCGCGGCATTGAAAGCAAACCAAGCCGACCAGCCTCCGACGCTGCGGGTGCGCCATAGCATCGGAATCAGCCATAAGCCCAAGCCGCCGGCGACGAACGCGGCGGGATACGACATGCCGATCGCAAGCGGCGCAAGTGCGGCCAGAAACCAACCCCATCGCGATTGCTCGGGCTTGAGTCGCCACTCGATTGCGCCAGCCATCAGCAGCAGTCCGAATAGCAGATCGGTTCCGTAAGGCTTCGCTTCAGCCGAATATCGAATGCAAGGATAAGCGACGGAAAAGATCGCGACGGCCGTCAGCAGCGCCACGCCCGACAGCAGCCGTTTCGCGATGTGACGGAACAACAACAGAGTAGCGATGCCGCTGACGAGCGCCGGGAAGCGCATGGCATATTCGTTGTACCCGAACCAGTCGATCATCGTCCGCTCGAGCCAGAGATACAACAGCGGAGCGACTTGATGAAAGTCCAACGGCTGCATCAGTTCGCCGTAACCACGGTCGATCAGATTCACCATGAGAAAACATTCGTCGTCCCAGAGAGGGAAGCAGAGCAAATAGCGCGTAATGCGCGCCGCCAGCCCGAGAGCCACCAACATCCAAACCCAGCGATCGAGAGTGCGCGAATCGATCGGCTCGCGCTCGGACGATAAAGCGGCAGCCGGCGAAAAAGAGCTCAGGTTCATAGGGATCTCGCGACTTCCATGTCGACTTTTTAAGATAAAACGGTGCGGGATCGTATCGCACCGGCCGCCCAGGGACAATCTCAACCGGCAAGCAACGCAACGGCTGCGCGCATCGCGCGACCGAAGCAGGGCGACGACCGGTCTTCATCGGCAAGCGATCGAGTTAGGCAGCGACGACGATCGGCTTCGGGTTCTGCAAGCCACGCCGATACCGCCAGATGCACCACAGAGCGCGAAAACCGTCGCGCCAGGTGATCTTCTTCCCTTCGGCATAAGTGCGGCCGCGATAGCTGATCGGGCGCTCGTAGATGCGAATGCCGGGGATGCTTGCGGCTTTGGCCGTGAGTTCCGGTTCCGTTCCGAAACGCATTTCTTGCAGCGTCGGGTGGATCTGAGCGAGCACCTCGCGACGAAACGCCTTATAGCATGTTTCCATGTCGGTCAGGTTGAGGTTCGTCATCATGTTCGACAGCAGCGTCAGCACGGAGTTGCCGACGGAGTGCCAGAAGTACAGCACGCGCTGCTCGTCCCCCATGAAGCGGCTGCCGAAAACGACGTCGGCTTCGTTTTCGACGATCGGCTGAATGAGCTTGCCGAACTCCATCGGGTCGTATTCCAAATCGGCATCTTGGACGATCACGACATCGCCGGTAGCTTTGGCAAAGCCGGTTTGCAGCGCCGCTCCTTTGCCTTGATTGCGCTCGTGAAACACGATGCGCAAATCCGGCTCGCTGCGCAGCGAATCGAGAATCTGGCGAGTGCCGTCGGTGCTCCCGTCGTCGACGAGAATGATTTCCGTCGGCAGGCCGCACGCACGTACGCGCCGCAACACTTCCAGCACGGTGTTGCGTTCGTTGTAAACCGGAATCACGACGGAAAGCACAAAACCTTCCGGCAAACGATAGATCCCTAGTTTGCGAGCCGCGGGCCCTAGTAGGCGTAGCAGCAATTCTTTGTGTGCGGCGGCATCAGGCGCAGCTTCCAGCAGCTCGCCGAGCGTACAGTTCATCAAATCCATCGCGAATAACTCTCTGCCGAATTCCGTTTCGATCGAAAGCGATCTCCCGATCCTCATCCCCTTAACGGCCGAGATTATAGCGAGGAGCCGATTTTTCCGGAGGGTCGATTTCCCCCTGTTTCAGGCGATTTCGACAGCAAAAAAGGGACGGTATCGGCTTGCCGGCTGGAAACGGCTCGCTGCAATTACGAAATGTCCAACGAGGTCTGTTTCGTTTTGAGGAGACATCGCAGCACCTCGGCTACGCTCCACGCTTGCGCAATACACCCGCGCGGATGATACGGCGCTTCCGCATCGAACACTTCGCTGATCGAGCCGACGCAAGCCTCGCTCAAGTGGTTCTCGAAGCCCGCTAGCAGTTCATGCGCCTTCGCGGTCTCGCCGGGATAGACCTTGAGCCAAGCATCGATATACGGACCGATGAGCCAGGCCCAAACCGTCCCCTGATGATAAGCGGCGTCCCGCGCGCGGAGATCGCCGTCGTATGTCGGTTTGTAATCGGGATGTCCCGGCGCGAGGCTGCGCAACCCGACCGGCGTCAGCAAATGCTTCGTCACTTGCTCCAGCACCGGTTGCCAGCGAGAGGGATGCAAGATCGGATGGGCCAACGAGAACGCGAACAGCTGATTCGGCCGAAGCGCCGCATCGTCCCCTTGTTCACCGTCGACGACGTCGTAGAGATAGCCACCTTGCTCGTACCAAAAGCGTTTTTGAAACGAGACGGCGCACTTCTCCGCATGCCCAGCGAGAATTTGCGATTCGGCTTCGTCGCCGGCTTCACGCGTCCAGCGCTCGATGAGTCGCAAGGCGTTGTACCAGAGCGCATTGATCTCGACCGCCTTGCCGCGCCGCGGCGTCACGACCCAATCGCCGACCTTGGCATCCATCCAAGTGAGCTGATAACCGTCTTGCCCTTGGCTCAACAAGCCATCATCGGGATCGACGTGAATGCCGTAGTGCGTGCCGCGCACATGCTGCGCGACGATCTCGCGCAACGTCGGCAGCAGTTGGGCCAGCGTTTCGGTGTCGCCGGTCGTTTGCACGTACCTGTCGAGAGCGTGGAAGTACCAGAGCGTGGCGTCGGCCGTATGGTAGAGACCTTCTTTCTGGCCTTCGGGAAACAAATTGGGAATGAGCCCGTCGCGCACGTAGCGACCGAACGTTCGGAGCAAATAGCCGGCCTCTTCGTGGCGGCCCGTCGCAACGGTCAGCCCTTCGAGGCTGATCATCGTGTCGCGTCCCCAATCGGTAAACCAATGGTAGCCGGCGATGACGGTTCGTGCGTGGTCTCCCGTCGCCTGAGCAACGGCCCGATCGGCTACGCGCGTGCTCGGGCGGATAATGAACTGGTCGGCGGCGAGAACCAACTCGGCAGCGAAGTCGGTTCGATCTCCCAGCTTCGCCTGGCGCACGAGTCGCTTCCGGCGCTTCACTTCCGAGTCCCAAATCTCCGACGGCGCGACGGCCAAGATCGTGTCCCAATCTTCCGTCGAGCCGACCAACGTCGCTTCGTCACCTTCGGCCAGATCGGTTCGGTAATAGCCTGGGCACCAAACCGTTCCTTCGAATTCGTAGCCACGGGCGCGTTCGATGCGATAATGCAGCCTTCGCGTTCGTCCCCCGTCGAGCACCAAGCTGGCTTCCGGCGCTACGATATGCATCCGCAAAGCCGGCGCTCCCTCCGTGCGTACTTCAATGCGTCGCTCGATCGAAGTCAGCGTGTAAGGATTTGAAAATCCTCCGATGACCGGCGCCTCATGCGGTCGAAAATGGAACGACGGGCGCAGCCGGAGGCGAATCGGCTGCGGAGCGGAAATGACTTTATAGGTAATGAAGACCGTGTTTTGCAGGTAAGGGAGTACGACCCGTTTTTCAAAAATATAGTCGCCGCTCTGATACCGCCAGACGGGCAGGTTCGCTTCAAGATGGAACTCGCCGACCAAGCTTTGCGAGGGACCGAAAGCCCCTTCGTTGAGCGGCTCGTCGGAATCCAATCGCAAGATCTTACGATCCGCGAACTTCACTTCTTCGCCGAGATGATTGAACATTACGACGCGCCCGAGCGGCGCCGGTAGCGCGGCGATGAGTAAACCGTGATAACGGCGCGTACATGCACCCGAGACAGTGCCGGAGGCATAGCCGCCGAGACCGTTCGTCGCGAGCCATTCTCGATCCAATAACGTCTGCTCGTGGTTTTCTTCCAGCGTCGACCACGACATGCCGCGCGGAATGTTGCTCATCACGTCGTCGCCGGAGCCATCTCGCTCCTCGTCCATTTCTTCATCGATTATCATGGAGTTGTCGGTTTTCATGATCGTTATCCTTCTTTAGGTGCGGCACCGGTATGAGCCTTGACCGGTTTGGATTTTTCGTGAGAGGCACGCAGCACGACGGTCGCCTCGCCGGGAATGCTCCAACCTTGATCCGTCTCCAACGGATGCGTCGAGCCTCCTCCGTAGCGAGGGCTCTCGCTCGACCATTGCAAGGCCCACCCTTTATCGGCAGGGGGTGCCAACAACGGTTCAGGCCCGGGAGCCAAATGTAATTCGCAACCGAAGTTCACAAGCACGAGTCGATCGTCGCCGTCGTTGAAGTAGCGAATCAAAAAACATTCGTGATTCAACACGGCACATTCGAGCAAATCGGCTCGCTGCCGAGCAAACACCGGCTCCTCGCGACGGAGCTTTAAGAGATCCTTATGCAAGTCGTATTGGTGGACGTTCGTCGCACGCTCGGCGAGATTCAACTTGCAGCGCTCGTACACGGCCGGATCATTGGGATCGACCAGCAGAGCTTGTGCCTCGGCCGTCGCTAAGTCCGGGAACTGTTCCAAGAATTTCGCTCGTCCAACCTTCACTTGCTTGCCGGAGTCGCCGGGAAAGTCGCAAAAGTAAAAGAACGGAGTCGATGCGCAGAACTCCTGCCCTTGGAAGAAGAGCGGAGTTTGCGGAGCGAGCAACCACAGCGCGGTCATGGCGCGATAGCGGCCGGGACTCGTCGCCTTATGAACCCGTTCTCCGTCTCCCGAGTTCGCCACCTGATCGTGGTTTTGCAGAAACGTGATGAACGAGATCGCCGGAAAGCCGGTCGTCGGCGTGCCGCGCGGGGCCTCTTGCCAGCGCGAGCGTTGCCCTTGGTAGAGAAACCCTCGCTTGACCGCCGCAGCGAATTCATAAGCGGTGCCGAGATAGTCGGAATAGTAAGCCGGATTCTTACCCGTGAGGCGAACCATCGCTGCATGATGGAAATCATCGTTCCATAGCGCATGCATCCCGTTGCCGCCGGCCTCGACGGTGCGCACCTGCCGCATATCTTGCGGCTCGTTCTCAGCGCAGAAGAACAGCGAGCGCTCGCCCGCGGCTTGCTTGGCCGCTTCCGTTGCCGCGCCAAGAATATGACATGGCGAGGCATCGAATACGGACTGCGTCGCATCGAAGCGATAGCCGTCGAGATGGAATTCGTCGATCCAATACCGCGCATTAGCCAGGAAGAATTCACGAACCGGTTGCGCCGCCTCCCCTTCGAAGGCGATCGCGGCGGCCCATTCATTGCGATACTTCGTCGTGTAAAAATGGTCGGTATATTCGCCGACGTAATTCTGGAAGTTGCCGAGATGATTGTAGACGACATCGAGAATCACGCCGAGCCCGAGGGCATGCGCCTGATCGACGAACCGGCGGAAGTCATCCGGTTCGCCGTAAAGCCGCGTAGGTGCGAACATGGAAACGCCGTCGTATCCCCAACCCCACTCGCCGGCGAAATCGGCGACGGGCATCACTTCGAGCAGCGTGATCCCGGCGGATTTCAACTCGGCAAGTTCGCGCGACGCGGCAGCCCAAGTTCCTTCCGGCGTGAATGTGCCGATGTGCATTTCATAAATCACTTGCCCGAGCGGGCCGACTCCCTTCCAAGCGGCGTCGGTCCACTTGAAAGCATGCCCATCAACCACTTGCGACAGCTCCGCAGGGCCCTGGGGTTGAAATCGCGAAGCCGGATCGGGAAAGATTGGCGAGTCGCCATCGAGCCGATATCCATAGCGCGCGCCGATCGGAACTTGCTCGACGCTTCCGGAGAAATAACCTCCCGCTTCGGACTCAAGTTCGACGAAGCGAAAATCTCCGGCTTTCGACTTGCGAGTCGCTTGATCGACCTTAGCAATGGCGACTTCGACCCGTCGACGCTTCGGAGCCCAAACGCGAAAATGAACCTCGTTCGCTGCAATAGGCTCCGCACCGATCGGCAGCCGACGTGCCACATCGCGAGTCGGGCTCACGTGCATCGGAACCGTTTTATTTTTAGGAGCAGGAAGTGAAGCTGCCGACATGATCGATGATCTCGGGTGATTGGTTTCAATCGGCGCGGGCTACTTCGCCTTGTGCGGAAAATTTCTAAGTGCCGGATCGTCTTCATGGCGACCGGACGACATTCGATAGCCTTCTTCGAGACTCTCTTCGGGACGTGCCGCACAGCCCCCCTGAAAGCGATCCTCGCCCAGTTCCTCATTTACAAACGCGCTAGTCGACTGAGCATCGGCACGAGCAACTTGTCGATAGAGGCCCAAGAGCAAGAGCGTTGGTGCCCAAAGTCCGACAAAGCGTGCGGCTTTCGATCGGCCTGCGAGTTCCAAACCGAGCGCTAATCCCATCGAGGCCAGCGCGCCACTCAAAATCGGCTCAGCCGTGATCTGCCGTAAGAGGCGATCAAGCGGCGACGAATTGCCAATGCCGCGCCGCACGTCGGCATTCGCTCCTTCCGATGAGTGCGACATCGCAAAATCCTCCTGACATGCGTTTCAGCTGAGGCCGTATCGAATGACGCCGTAGGGCATTCGAATTGCAAAACGTATGCCGCTACGTTTCCGCGTTTGCCGTGAAAGCGCCAGCGCATCACTACCGAGAGGAACGACTGCTTCTTTTTCGATCCTAAAGCTTAATGCCGCGTATCGTTGCCGCCCCGTTTCGCGCTTGGTCGCCGAACGCTCATGTCGGCTCTGCGACATCCATTTCCGTTCGATGAATCCATATGCAGGGCTCGGCAAGCCGGCAACGGCCATACGGCACGACGTTTGCAATCGCTCGGGTCCAACTCAATCGCCCACACTCTTCAGTAAGAATTTCTCGCGCGCAAGCGCTTCGCTCATAAGGATGACACCCATGCGAGTTTGGCCTGGACGCCCGTATCCGTTGGGAGCGACATTCGATGGTTCCGGCGTCAACTTCGCTCTGTTCTCCGAGAATGCCACGAAGGTCGAACTTTGTTTCTTCAACGAGCCCGACGACAAAGAACCTGCGGAAACGCTCGAACTTAAAGAACACACCGACTTAGTTTGGCACTGCTACCTTCCCGATACCATCCCGGGCCAACTCTACGGCTATCGCGTTTACGGCCCTTACGAGCCCGAGAAAGGTCATCGCTTCAATCCGAACAAAATCTTGCTCGACCCTTATGCACGGGCCATCGGTCGCGATCTTCGTTGGTCGGATGAACTGTTCGGCTATAAGATCGGCGACGAAGCGAGCGACCTGTCGTTCGACAATCGCGATAGCGCCCCATACGCGCCGCTCGCGCAGGTCGTCGACACGGCGTTTACCTGGGGCGACGATCGTCCGCTCCGCACGCCGTGGCATAAGACCCTGATCTACGAACTCCACGTCAAAGGTTTTACGCAACTCAATCCGCTCGTGCCGGAGAAGCTGCGCGGCACCTATGCCGGCCTCGCTTCCGAAGCGCCGATCGAACATCTCAAGAGTCTCGGCGTCACGGCGGTCGAGTTGCTCCCCGTGCAGCACCGCATGGACGACCGACATCTGGTCGAAAAAGGGCTCACGAACTACTGGGGCTATAACACGCTGGCGTTCTTCGCACCGGATGCGCGCTATGTGTCGACGCACATTCAGCAGCCCGCCGTGCAGCAATTCAAGATGATGGTTCGTTCGCTGCACGCGGCCGGCATCGAAGTGATTCTCGACGTCGTTTACAACCACACAGCCGAAGGAAATCAAAACGGCCCGACCCTCTCCATGCGCGGGATCGACAACGCGGCTTACTATCGACTGTCGCCGGAAAGCCCGCGGCACTACATGGACTTCACCGGTTGCGGCAACACGATGAGCATGCGCCATCCGCGCGTCTTGCAACTCATCATGGATAGCCTCCGTTATTGGGTCTTGGAGATGCACGTCGATGGCTTCCGCTTCGACCTTGCCAGCACGCTCGCTCGCGAGCTCTATGAAGTGAACAAGCTTAGCGCGTTCTTTGAAATCATCGCGCAAGATCCGATTCTTTCGCAGGTGAAACTAGTGGACGAGCCGTGGGACGTAGGTGACGGCGGCTACCAAGTCGGCAACTTCCCGGTCTTGTGGAGCGAATGGAACGGCCGCTACCGCGACACGATCCGGAGCTTTTGGAAGGGCGACGGCGGTCTGCTCTGCGACTTCGCTACCCGCATGGCAGGCAGCAGCGATCTTTACGAAGTCGGCGGACGGCGACCGTATGCGAGCATGAACTTCATCACTTGCCACGACGGCTTTTCGCTCGAAGACCTCGTGAGCTACAACGAAAAACACAACGACGCCAACGGCGAAGGGAACCGCGACGGCGCGAGCAACAACGATAGTTGGAACTGCGGCATCGAAGGTCCGACCGAGGATGCGGAGATCAAGAAACTCCGCGCACAGCAGAAGCGCAACCTCATCGCGACCCTTCTTCTCTCACAGGGCGTGCCGATGATCCTCGGCGGCGACGAACTCGGCCACACGCAAAACGGCAACAACAACACTTATTGCCACGACAGCGAACTGACGTGGCTCAAATGGGATCTCAACGACGAACAAACGGAGTTTCTCAACTTCGTCCGCTCGGTCGTTCGGATCTGGCAAGAGCAGCCGGTGTTTCAACGCCGCAACTTTTTCCTCGGACGGAGTATTCGCGACTCCGAGGTGAAAGACATCTCCTGGCTCGAACCCTCCGGTGAAGAGATGACCGACGAAGCTTGGAACGCAGGCTTCGCCCGTTGCCTCGGCATGCGGCTCGCCGGCGATATCATCGGCGACGTCGACGACCGCGGTGATCCGATCGTCGGCGACACTTTGCTAGTGCTGCTCAACGCACATCACGAAGCGATTCCGTTTCATCTGCCGCTGACGAAGGGAAAAACTCCTTGGGAGCCGCTGCTCGACACGGCTCGACCGGATGGAAATCTGGAAGACCTTCCTGACGGCGGCGAATACCAACTCGCCGGCCGCTCGATGGCCGTATTCCTCACGAAGCTTTCGACGGAAATCATCCCCGAGGAGTCGGAACGGACTAATAAATCGAAAACGGCAGAGACGAAGAAACCCGAAGGCCCCGCCGCCGAGATTCCACCAGGACGACGCACGATCGAAGCTAGCGGCGTACTCATCACGCCGGTAGACGATCGCCCCTCGTTCTCGTCGGCCTGAGGCGATACGTGAGCGACAACTTCAATCACGTTGCCGTTAAAAAGTCGCTCTATCCGGTCGTCAGTGCTGCGCGGGTCTCATAAGTTCGCTGCTCGCTGCCGGCTGATGCTTCCGCCGTCGCGATTTGATACAGCTCTTGACCGACCGGCGTCGGGTATTGCCCCGTAACACACGCCTGGCAAAGCTGATTCGGCAACATCTTCACGGCATGAGCGATCGAGCTGACCGGAAGATAGCGCAGCGAATCGGCTCCGAGGAGCTTAGCCATCTTATCTTGCGCTTCGATCGTCAAGTTCCCTTGGTCGAGGAACTTCGGCGCAAACAATTCGCCGATCGTCGACATATCGATCCCGTAAAAACAGGGGGCGATAATCGGCGGACAGGCGATCCGAACGTGAATCTCTTTCGCGTGGCCGAGTTCGCGAATCCGCTTCAAAAGCACCTTCATCGTCGTCGAGCGCACGATCGAATCTTCGACCAGCAGAACGCGTTTACCTTCGAGCACTTCGCGCAGCGGGGTGTATTTGCTTTCCGCTTTGTTCTTCCGCGTGCTGGCCCCTTCGATGAAGGTTCGCCCTGAATAGCGGTTGCGGATCAACCCTTCACGCGACGGAATGTTGAGCCGATACGCCATCGAGTCGGCCGCGGCCTTGCTCGTGTCGGGCACCGGGACGACGATCGTGTTGTCGTCCATCTTCAACGGTTCGAGCCGCGCGAGTTCTTCGCCGAGCCGCGTCCGTGTCAGGTACACGCTGCGGTCGTCCATCGTACTCGCGACGTTCGCGAAATAGATCCACTCGAAGAAGCAGTGCGCACTCCGCGGACTCTCGGCGAAGCGCTCGATGTTGAACTGCCCGTCGATAATCGTGATCGCATGGCCCGGCTCGAGCGACTTAATATTGTCTGCCGCGAAGCCGAGGTTCAACAGCGCCACGCTCTCGCTGGCCGCTGCGAACAGCGGACCTTCGAGCGCATAGCACAAAGGCTTGATCCCAAGCGGGTCGCGGGCCAACAGCATGTCACCGCTGGCGTTGAGCAAGGCCAGACTGTACGCGCCGTCGAGCTTCTTCGCGATGTTGCGCATCGCCTCGACCATGCCGGTACGCAAATCGCCCGACCATTGCCGACCGATCTCGTGCATCAAGATTTCGGTATCGGTATCGCGGGCCAAGTGAAAGTCGTCGTGCGCGAGCAATTCGCCCCGCAACTGCTGGTAGTTCGCGATCTGGCCGTTGAAGCCGAACGAGAACCACTTATGTTTCTGAAGATGCTTCCGCTCGAACGGCTGGGCGTAGCGCCGGTCTTCGGCACCGCAAGTGGCGTAGCGCACATGCCCGAGCGCCGCCCTTCCGGCGAACTTCTGCATCAGCGCTTCGGCTTTGTTTCGCCGACTCAGATTGAACACCTCGGTAACGCTGCCGAGTTCCTTATGCGTGTCGAGCAGTTGATCGCGGTTCGGATTGAACGACGTCATGCCCGCCGACAACTGCCCCCGGTTCTGAATGTCGAGCAACATCCGCGGGATGAGCCGCGACGCTTGCTCAGGGCCTTGCTCCGGACAGAGCGGGCTCACGACCCGGCCCGGAAGATGATAAATCGCGGCGATGCCGCATTCGTGATGCAAGTCGCTCATAGAGAGAAACAGACCGTATTAGCGGTCGCCGACCTTTTTGTTCGCGTCGCTAGGAGGGTGCGGAACTTAACGGACGGCGGATCGTTTGCCGCGAGCAAGCCGAGTGGAACATCGACCGCTTGCCATACCGCGGCGCTTACGGCAGATTCGCATCGACGAAGCCATTCTAAGAGCCCGGTACCTTTTTCTCAACCGACCGCGCGGAAATCTCGTCCGTTCCGCTTGTTCGCCCCCACGGTATAGAGGTATTCTCGAACGTTTCCCTCCTTGCGGTGCGACATCGCGGTTTTCCCGCAGCGGTCTCGTCGCTCTGTAAGTCCTTTTTTATCGTCGCGCCTCGCCGGAAAGACCGTTGGTTACTTCTATGTCCGATCCGCTTCGCCGAGAACTGGCAGTTTCCGCAACCACGATGGTCGTTAAAGTCGGCACGCGCACGTTGACGCGCCCCGACGGCTCACTCGACGAATCACGCATCGAAGCCCTGACGATGCAACTGCACATGCTGATGCTCGGCGGGCGGAAAGTCGTGTTGGTCAGCTCCGGCGCGGTCGCTTCCGGCATGGGCCGGCTCGGGCTCACCGAGCGTCCGCGCGACCTGCCGAAGCTTCAAGCGGTCGCCGCCGTCGGTCAATCGTACCTCGTGCAAACCTATGATCGGCTGTTTCGCGTCGTCGGGCGACAAGCGGCCCAAGTGCTGCTTACGGCCGACGATCTCGACGAACGGGCCCGATATTTGAACGTGCGGAACACGCTGCTCACGCTGCTCGAATACGGCGCGGTCCCGATCATCAACGAAAACGACACCGTCAGCACCGAAGAACTGCAAACCACGTTCGGCGATAACGACCGACTGGCGGCGATGGTCACGAATCTGATCCGGGCACCACTGCTGGTGCTGTTGTCCGACGTCGAAGGACTTTTCGACGGCGATCCCCACGACCCGAACTCGAAGCTGATTTCGACGGTGACGAAGCTCGACGATTCGATCTATAGCCTCGTTCGCGATAAGAAAACCGGTCTCTCGAAAGGGGGCATGGGAAGCAAACTCAATGCCGCCCGCGCTGCGACCCTTTCCGGCGAGAACGTCATTATTACCTCGGGCCGCGACTTCGGGGTGCTTTCTCGGATCGCGGCGGGCGAGAACGTCGGCACGTTGTTCGTCGCCCAAGGGCAAGCGATTACTTCTTGGAAGCGCTGGCTCGGCTTCACGGCACAGCCGCGCGGAGTGCTCGTGCTCGACGAAGGAGCGCGTAAAGCGGTCGAGAAAGACGGCCGGAGCTTGTTGGCGATCGGCGTCGTCGACGTGCAAGGAGATTTTTCCAAAGGAGATGTCGTCGCCGTGCGCGATCGGGCAGGGGTCGAATTCGCGCGCGGGCTCACGAACTATTCGGCCGTCGAGTGCCTCCGCATCAAGGGGATGAAGACCGACGCGATCGGCACGGCCTTAGGGCATTTTCCGTATCACGAAATCATCCATCGCGACAACATGGCCGTCACGATTTAAGCCGCCTATCGCCTGCATCTCGCGACCCTAGACCACGCCCGGCTCGCGCGGTAGGCTGCTGACGATCTGCCGTTTGGTTTTTGCATCTCACTTCCTCTTCGCCGGATCGGCAACCGATGACTCCGCCCGTCGCACAGCCGCTTGTCGGCATCATCATGGGAAGCAAAAGCGACTGGGAAACGATGCGCCACGCCGACGAGGCTTTGGCGCAGTTCGACGTTGCCCGCGAGTGCCGTATCGTTTCGGCCCATCGCACGCCGCTGCAAATGCAGGAATACGCCTTGGCGGCCGAGGCCCGCGGCCTTGAAGTCATCATCGCGGGTGCCGGAGGCGCAGCTCATCTCCCCGGTATGGTCGCGGCGAATACCATCGTGCCCGTGCTCGGCGTTCCGGTGCAAAGCCACGCGTTGCAAGGGTTGGATTCGCTGCTTTCGATCGTGCAGATGCCCGGCGGAGTGCCGGTCGCGACGTTGGCGATCGGCAAAGCCGGCGCGATCAACGCTGCGTTGCTCGCGGTCGCGATTCTCGGCAACAGCCGGCCCGAGCTGCGCCGCAAGTTAAAAGAGTTTCGCGACGAGCAAATGAAAAAGGTCTTGGGAGACGAACTCACGTGAGCCGTGCTTCTCGTTCCGGCTCGTCGCAAATCTTGCCAGGCTCCACGGTCGGAGTTTTGGGGAGCGGGCAACTCGGTCGGATGTTCGCGATCGCCGCCCGTAGGATGGGCTACCGCGTCCATACCCTCTCGCCCGACGACGATACGCCGACCGGCCAGATCGCCGACCGTGAGGTGCGCGCCGCGTACGACGACCTCGACGCCGTGCGCGACTTCGCTCGCCAAGTCGACGTCGTGACGTTCGAGTTCGAAAACGTCTCGGCAGCCGCGGCGGAAGCGGCCGCGCAGTTCGCTCCGGTTCGCCCCGCCGGCGAAGTGCTGCACATCGCTCAACATCGACTACGTGAGAAGACGTTTCTCAGTAGCAATGGTTTCCCGGTCGCTCCGAACGAAGTCGTGCGCTCGCTCGACGAGCTTCGCCGAGCGCTCGGCCGAATCGGAACGCCCGCCGTGTTGAAGACCTCCGGCTTCGGCTACGACGGCAAAGGACAAGCCAAGATCGAAACACTCGACGAAGCCGAGGCGGCTTGGAAGAAGGTAGCGACCAGCGAAGCGGTGCTCGAAGCGTGGATTCCGTTTCGCGAAGAAGTTTCCGTCGTCGCAGCCCGCGGGCTCGACGGCGAATATGCCGATTTCGGCGTCGTCGGCAACTCGCATCAGCATCATATTCTCGACATCACCGTTGCTCCGGCCGACGTTTCGGACGCGGTGAAGCGCGACGCGACGGCGATCACACGCGCGATCTTAGAGAAGCTGCAAGTGGTCGGCGTGTTGTGCGTCGAGTTTTTTCTCACGCACGACGATCGGCTTATCGTCAACGAACTCGCGCCTCGGCCGCACAACTCCGGACACTTCTCGTTCGACGCTTGCGTGACGAGCCAATTCGAGCAACAGCTTCGAGCCATTTGCGGGCTGCCCCTCGGTTCGACCGAATTGCTGCGACCGGCCGCGATGGCGAATCTGCTCGGTGATGCGTGGTCGGGCGGCGAGCCCGACTGGGCCGCGGCCTGCCGGCTGCCGAACGTGAAGCTGCATCTCTACGGAAAGGCCGAGCCTCGCCCTGGTCGGAAGATGGGGCACCTCACCGCCCTCGGCGCTACGGCGAGCGAAGCGAAGGAAGCGGTCGTAGCGGCTCGCAACGCCTTGAGCAGGCGAAATCATTGAGATCTTTACGGCCTCCCTTTCGGGGTCGCTGCGTATAATAAAAACGGTGTCGGACATGCCCGGCTCGTCTTCCGATCGGCTAACTGGAAACGATGAAGCGTAAAGAACATATCGACCATATTCTGAAGCAGTGGGACTACCAGCCCGGCGAAGTCGACGCACGTCTTGCGCGCGGTGCCGACGGTCGGGAAGTCGTCCAGCTTCGTATCGATATGGGCCTGCTGCAAATGGAAGTGACGGGCCGACCCGACGGCACCCGACCGCAAGGAGCCGAGACGTATCACGACTACCTCATTGCGGCGGCGATTCAAGAAGGGGACGAATTTCAACTAACGGAAGAGCAATGCGCCGAGGCCGATCGGGAGTTCGTGCAATATTATCAGCGGCGACTCTGCTGGCTCGCCCTTCGTGAATACTCGCGGGCCGTGCGCGACGCCGACCACAGCATTACGTTTCTCGACTTCTGCTCGAAGCATTCGCCGAATGAGGAATGGACTTGGTCGCACGAGCAATACCGCCCCTTCATTCTGTTTCACCGGACGCAGGCCGCGGCGATGGCGGCGCTCGACGACGATGGGCCGGAGATCGCGATCGAAGAGTTGAACCAGGGCTTGAACAAGATTCATAGCTTCTTCGAGGAACACGAAGCGGAAGAGAAGTATGAAGACGATGAGCTCGTGTCGCGCTTGAAGAGCCTGCGAGAATCGGTGCGCGACCACTACCATGTCGGTCGCACGCTCGACGAGCGATTGAAAGAAGCGATCGCCGGCGAACAATATGAACTCGCCGCCAAGTTGCGCGATCAGATCTCGATGCGGAAGCGCCCGGAACTCTAAGCTGATCTCGCGTATCGCCGATCACGCATCATCCCGGCGACTTTTCCCACGGCGCAAACTTTGTCGCTGAGCTTGGCACTGCCGGCGATAACACTTGCAAGCACTGCGGCGACTTGCACGCATTTCCCCGGCGTTTCGTCGTCGAATGTCGGGATTACAAGACTTTTGTAACTCCGTGTACAAACGTTCCGACGCACTCATCGCGCGTCGAATTGCATTAACCGCACGGCAATACGGCACTTAGCGCGTTACATGGCTCATTGCAAAAAGATTCTGCACGCTTCGGCACGCTCTTCGCAATAGAGCTATTCCGTTACCCGAGAACAAAAACAAACAACCCTGTCGGATAAGAACTAAGGAGAGTCGACGATGTTGGTACTCACACGGAAGCTGGATCAACAAATTCAAATCGGCGAAGGCATCGTGGTCACGGTGCTGCAAGTGAAAGGGAACTCGGTCAAGATCGGGATCTCGGCCCCGCGCGATGTGCGCGTGTTACGAGGCGAGTTGGAGCCGAAGAACGAAGAAGCCCCGGAACGCAAGATGTCGCCCGTCGATACCACGGCACGCTCGGCTCGGCTCACCGATGAAGAGCGGATGATGTTCGTGAACCCAAGCCCGAACTATGCCTCGGCCGAACGTCTTCGCCCGAACACGAACGACCGCACACTGGATCGGATGACCGATCGCTTAGGCGAAGCTCGGGACGCCTCGAACGGCCGTAGCTTGATGCAACGGGTCGCCGAATCTCCGCTTCGCGGCCTGACGATGGCTCGCCGCTAGTCGACGCTCCACGGGAGCGACTCCCGCACGCTCGCTGAATCTCCAAGCAAAAACCACGGCCGACGGAACTCTCAGGGTTCCGTCGGCCGTTCTCGTTAACTTTCGAGTCGCTGAACGCTCCCGATCTTAAACGGGACTAGAGCGCATTGCAATTAATTGTAGCGGTATCCTGAGTTTCGGAAGTAGTTTCGGCATTCGGATTCTTGGAAGCGGGTGACGAGTTCGCCGCAGCGGCGCCACAAGCCTGCGACGGTTCGCTCCGCCGCGCTG
>JAIOPP010000109.1 GCA_021413845.1 Planctomycetia bacterium
CCGGCACTCGGCTCGCGCTCTTAGAAATGCTCCTCGGCGGCACCACGACGTACGTCGACATGTACTACTTCGAGTACGCCGTGGCCGACGAAACCGCGAAGGCCGGCATGCGGGGCGTCATCGGTCAGGCGATGCTCGACTTCCCCGCACCCGACTTCAAGACCTGGGACGAATCGGTTGCGGGTATGCAAAAGTTCCTGAAGCAGTGGAAAGGTCATCCGCTGATCACACCGGCCGTGGCGCCGCACGCGCCGTACACCGTTTCGCCCGAGCATCTGCAAACCGCGGCGAAGCTCGCGGCCGATCACGGAGTGCCGATCATCATTCACGTCTCGGAGACGAAGGCCGAGCTCGCCACGATGCAGGAGCGCTACAAAGCGACGCCGATCGAGCATCTCGATCGACTCGGAGTGCTCGGGCCGAATCTGATCGCGAAGCACGTCGTCTGGGCGACCGACGCCGAACTGTTGACGCTCAAGAAGCACGGCGTCGGCGTGGTGCACAATCCGCAATCGAATATGAAGCTCGCCTCCGGCATCGCGCCGGTTCCGAAGATGCTCGAGCTCAAGATTCCGGTAGCGCTCGGCACCGACGGCGCTTCATCAAACAACGACCTCGACATGTGGGGCGAGATCGACACCGTGGCCAAGCTGCACAAAGTGGCGACGCTCGACGCTACGGTCGTTTCGGCTCGCGAGGCCGTGGCGATGGGGACGATCGAAGGAGCCCGAGCGATTCACATGGACGACGAAATCGGCTCGCTCGAAGTCGGCAAGAAGGCCGACGTGATCGTCATCGACCTCGACGCCGCCCACGAGGTCCCGCTCTACGACGTCTATTCGCACCTCGCCTACACGGTGAAGGCGAGCGATGTGCAAACCGTCGTCGTCGGGGGCAAAGTCGTGATCGAGGATCGAGTGCCGAAGACGCTCGACCCGAAATCGATCTTCGCCGAGGCCCGCAAGTATCGCGACAAAGTGCGTGCAGTCGTCGGCAAGTGATTTCACGTTTGGGTTGAGCCACATCCTTAGCCTCTGCGCGTGCCACGGGCATCTTGCCCCGTGTCTGGTTCTTATTTGCTGCAGCACGCAATGCCGGACACTGGCTGGAAGCCAGTGGCACGCTGGGAAGCTAAGGATGTGGCTCAGCTCCGTTGGCGAAAACAGGCCGGCCGCTGGCATCGCGCCGCTCCCCGATTTATGCTGATCGTCGCTCGCAGCCCTCTTTATCCCGCCGCTTGAAGGAGTTCCCGCCGATGACTCGCACCCTCTCCCGTTTCACGTTGGCTCTAGTGCTCGGCTTGGGTGCCGCTTCCGCAGCGGAGGCGCAAGAGAAGCCGGCGCCCAAAATCTCGTTCAAGAAGACGCAGCTCGACACGAAGTTCCGCGCCGAAGGGGTGGCCGTCGGCGATTTCAACAAAGACGGCAAGCTCGACATCGGCCACGGCGAGGGCTACTACGCCGCGCCGGATTGGAAGCTCGTGCCGATTCGCGAACAGGCGCGCGAGTTCGATCCGCATAGCTACAGCAAATGCTTCCAGGCCTTTACCGACGACTTCAACAAAGACGGCTGGGACGACATCATGGTCGTCGAGTTTCCCGGCACTGCGACCGTATGGCTGGAGAACCCGAAGGGGGCCGAACGGCCTTGGGCTCGGCACGTCGTCGCCGACGTGACGAACAACGAGAGCCCCGACTATCTCGACGTCGATGGGGACGGCAAGCGCGAGTTCGTGCTCGGCACCTCGGCCGACCCGAAGGCGTCGGACGGTCCGGAGAAATACATTGCGATCGCTCGGCCGGATGCCGATCCGCTCGCGAAGTGGAAGCTCGCGGCGGTGTCGGAGAAGGGGGTTCCGATGGCGAATCGGTTCTACCACGGCTTCGGCATCGGCGACATCGACGGCGATAAGATCGCCGACCTCGTCACCCCCAACGGCTGGTGGAAAGCTCCGGAGAGCAAGGGGAGCGAAGGGCCTTGGAAGTTCACCGAGGCGAAGCTCGGCGGCGCCGCAGCGCAGATGTTCGTCTACGATTTCGACGGCGACGGCGATGCCGACGTTCTCTCGACCGCGGCCCATCAGCTCGGCATGTGGTGGCACGAGCAGACGCCGGAAGGTTGGAAGACGCACGACATCGACAAGAGCTTTTCGCAAACGCACGCCGTCTGCTTCGTCGACCTGAACGGCGACGGCCTGATGGACTTCGTGACCGGCAAGCGGTACTGGGCGCACGGCCCTAAGGGAGACGTCGACCCGGGGGCTCCGGCCGTGCTCGCGTGGTTCGAGTTGAAGCGCGAAGCGGGCAAGCCGACTTGGACGAAGCACCAGATCGACGACGACAGCGGCATCGGCACGCAATTCGAAATGCGCGACGTCAGCGGCGACGGCCTGCTCGACATCGCCGTCTCCAACAAAAAGGGGACATTCTACTTTAATCAGGTGCGCGAGTAGTGACGGTCGAGCCGAACTGGGCCGCCGGCGTCGATATCGGCGGCACGAAAATCGGGGTCGGCTTGGTCGACCGAGCGGGAGAGATCGTCGCGGAAATTTCCTTTCCGACCGAAGCGGCGGCCGGGTTCGAGCGCGGAGTCGCGCGCATCGTCGCGGCGATCGACGGCTGCCTAGCGCAAGCCGGCCGGACACGGCAAGTGCTCGAAGGGGTCGGCGTCGGGTGTGCCGGGCCGGTGCATCCCGGGCGCGGAACGATCGACAATCCGCATACGCTGCCGACCTGGGACGGAGTCGAGATCGTCTCGCCGCTGCGGCGCGAGTTCGGCTTGCCGGCCGTGTTGGAAAACGACGCCGATGCGGCAGCCGTCGGCGAAGCGTACTTCGGAGCAGGGGCCGGCCGGCGCAGCGTCGTGATGATTACCTACGGCACCGGCGTCGGGTCGGGTGCGCTGTTCGATGGGCGCATCTATCGTGGCGCGATGGAGACGCATCCCGAGATCGGCCATGTGCCGGTCGATCCGAACGGCCCGCTGTGCTACTGCGGCCTGCGCGGGTGCTTCGAGTCGATCGCGTCGGGCACCGCGATCTCGGCGGCCGGAGCCACGGCGGGGATCGGCGATGCGCGACGCGTGTTCGCAGCGTTTGCCGAGGGGAATCCGACGGCGCGCGACATCGTCGAACGGGCGCTGCGCGCGACCTATACGGCCGTCTGGTCGATCCAGCATACGCTGTTGCCCGAGCGCTTGATTCTCGGCGGCGGCATCATCGACGACCACTTCGAGTTGTTCGCCGGCGCGGCGCGGCAAGCGATCGACGGTGCCGTGATGAATCCGCGCGGGTCGACCGATGTCGTTCGTGCGACGCTCGGGAATCGAGCGGGAATCGTCGGCGCGGCGCAGTTGGTGCGCATCGGCAAGGCTTAGCTCGCCTCGATGCTTCACTCATCTCGAGCGAACTACTTCACGACGACTTTCTTTTCCGGCGCGGGAACGACTTCGTTCAACTCCACTTCGTTCGGCAACTTGCCGCGCCAGAGCGCGAGCGAGCGGCCTGCGTGCGTCAGAAAAGTGTAGTAGGTATCGGCTTGCTCGGGCGTCAGGTTTTCGATCGTCCGCACCATCCATTGTCCGGCCTTCACGAGAACTTCGCGCGGAGGATGACATTCGATCGGCGCCATCGCCCACCATTCCAGCGCGTGGCCGGTGGCGAGAATACGGTCGGTTACGCTGTCGCCGGTAGCGCTATCCTTGCCGTCGCCGGCCGCGGGACGCAGCGGCCATTTGCCGTCCCAATAGCCGTCGGAGTGTTGGTGTTGCACGAGCGTCGCGGTTTGGCTCATCAAGTAAGCGATTGCGCGAATGCGCGTCTCGGGGCTCAGCACATGATGCTCGTCGTCGACGCGCAAGAACATCGTCAGCGTATACAAGCGATGGTTGCCGAAGCAAACGCCGCGAGGCTGTTCTTCACGCATGATCCGAGCGGCGAGATCGTCGAACGAAATGCGTTGGCCTTCGGTCGTCGTCCAAGATTTGACGGGCGGCAAGAACGCGATCATCGTCAGCGCCGACCATTCGTATTCGACTTGGTTGAGGCTGAAGTCGTGCAGAGCTTCGTCGACCATCGCGCGATAACTCGTGCGACGGTTCGGAGTGATCACCGGGAAATTAAGAGGCGTGCCGACTTCGGAAAGCCCGGCGACCGTATGATCGGCGTGGCTCGCCGTGGCGTTGCCTTCTTGCAGACGAACCTTCACGCCGTACGGAGCGTCGATGAGCAGCGGCGGTTGCTTCGGCCCGTAAAGGTCGACGAACTTGCGGTTGTCGGTCAGGATGCCGCGCAGTTCTTCGCCCGAGAAATAAGCGGGATCTTTGAACTTGGCCTGCGCGGTCCAGAAGCGAAGCGCATGATCGACGTGGTTCAACTTCGTCTTCGCTCCTTGTTTCTTCGGGCGGAGCTTCAGCAACGAGTTGCGCAGCTGCTCGTCGCTTACGACGACCGGGTAATCGAAGATCGGCCGAACCGTGATCGGCTCGCTGCGCAGAAGCGGCATGGCGCGCTCGAGGCTCTGCTGCTTCCAGCGCGTCGCTCCCCAAGCCGTGCCGACCGAGAGGATCGCCAGCTGAATGAGCAGGAAGTTCGCAAAGCCCGAACTACGGACCGACGAATACGTCGAAGCGGGTGCTGAAGTCATGGCGATACGCGTGGGTTGAAGAGAACGAGAGAGTCGAGACTTAGCGAGACGGAAGCGATGCAGGTCGTCGGGTTATTCGGCTTTCGGTTTGGTCGCCGAAGGAGCGGCTACGGGAACCGGAACGATCGCGACAGGCGAAGTCGCTGCCGCAGCGGTGGGAGTTGTTACGGCGGCTGGTGTCGGTTCGGTCGTCGGAGCGGTCGGTCGGGTCGACTTACGACGATAGACCATCGCTTGCGGATCTTCGTAGGTGAGGATCCAATCGGCGGAAGTGCGAAGCGCACGAACTGCGCCGGGCTGTGCGACCCGATCGACGATCAGCGTCTTCACGTCGTAGCGATCGAGAGCGTTTTCCCAACCGTTTTGCGATTCGAAGATGCGGCGATAATCGCGCCATACCGTCGGCGGAGTGAGGTGCATGTTCGTGTCGGCGAAGAGCGCGATCGGCTTCGGTCCGGCCCAGCCGATCCAATCGCCCCAATACTGCGGATTGAAGACTTGCCCTTGCGGCGGATTCTTCACGAGCCAGGTCGTGAGGTTGAGCGGCATCTGTTCGCCGAAGAGAGCTTGCGGAGTGCGCGGCGTGCCGCCGAGCAGCGGACGGCTGAACGTCGAGAACGCGAAGGCGATCCAGATCAGACCGGCACACGCGAGCGTGTAGCGATAGGAACGTCCGGCAGGAAGCGGAGCGACCTCGTCGAGATCGTGCTCGGCGTGAGCGACCGTCGCGCCAGTGTTCTCTGCAGCGGTGTTCTCTGCGGCGGCTTCACGACGGGTGACGATCCGAGCGAGTACGTCGGCGAAATGCGGAGCGAGCGTGACGACCCAAACCACGGCGAACCAACCGGTCATGCGCACTTGCAGCAATGCGGCCAAGCCGAACAGGCCCAACATGAGCACATCGGCAGGGCTCAACGAGCGGCGACTATGCCGCAACACGCAGACCGCGGCCACGCACGAGAGGGCGAATTCGATTCCGCCGACGCCGAGCAACTGGAGCGGATTCCATTCGAGCACGTCGCGAAGATTGGCGTTCGACGAGAACCGGAGCGCTTCGATCCAGGCGTCGATCGTATACGGATTCACGAGGACGGCGATCGCGGCCAGCTCGGTCCAGTAGAGCAAGCGGCGGCCTTCGCGATCGGCGAACGTAGCGCGAAGCGAGCGCTCGTGCCAAGCGACTTCGATGAGCCGACCGAGCCAATCGCAACCGAGCAACGCGACGCCGATCGCAAACGAACCGTGTAGGTTGGCCCAGAGGGCGAAGAGGACGGGAATGCCGAGCCACACTTTCCAATCGCCGCGCGTGTCGTCGGCACGGATCGAATCGTCGCGGCGCATACGGCGCTCGACGAGCAACCACAGCAACGTCACGAACAGGAAGATCGCAAAGTTCTCGGGACGGATCGTGCTGATGCGATTCCAGCCGACGCCGAGCGCCGCGGCGGTTAATGCGGTGCTCAGGCCTGCATTGCGCGTGAGCAGGAAGCAGATTCTGGCGATCAGCAAGTAGGTCGCGAAGACGACTGCGGTGAACAATCCGACCAAGGCTTCGGGCCCGCCGAGGTTCAAGACGCTTGCATAGATGACTTGCGAGAGCCAGCTCATATCGACGACGCGCATGCCGTCGCTCAAGGGTTGCATCCCATCGCGAGTCGGCACGGCGCGCTCGGCGATGATCTCTTGGCCCCACACGAGATGGCCCCACAGATCGGTGCCTCGTAGCGGCATGTGATTCAGAAACACGAACAGTCCGCAAAACGCAGCGGTGATCGCGACATGCCTGAGGGTCAAGGCCCAGCGAGCGTCGAGCACCGGGATTAAAACGGGTTCGACGAACGGGGCTTTGGTCGGGGCTTTGGTCTGGGTGTCGACGTTGCCGGCGGGAAGCTCTGTCTCGATGCTCATAAGACTTCTTGCGCTAGAGTGCGGTGACGGTTCGTCTGGTTCGACGACAAGCAAACATAGTTCCGAGTTTGCCGTCGGGAAGAAAACAACGCCGACGCCTCCGCAGCCTTGAGAGAAGGCGGAGGCGTCGGCCAACCGGGGGAGGAGAGTGATTCGTGTCCCCAGGACGCGAGGTCGAGGGGAGTGCGAGCGGCGAGAGCGATGGTTCGAGGCGGAGCAATCGTTGCGTTCCGCTTAGCTCTCCGAACCGGCCCAAGCGGCGACGTTGACGCACTTGGCGGTCGGGCAGTTGTCGTTGCTGTTGCCGTTGTCGCAGAAGTCGGCCTGATCTTGATAGTGTCCGCCGCCGCTGGAGGCCGCGTGGCCGGAGACACCGGAGTAGCAGTAGCTCTGGTTGACGTTGGAGACGGCCTGAGCGACGTCTGCGAGTTCGGTGACGACGGAATCGCGGACGCTCTTCAAACCGACGATGACGCCGAGCACGAGAATCGTGGCGACGAGCATGACTTCGGCGGAAACGATGGCACCCGTTTGTTCGGCCCACAAGCGATTGATGATGGTCTTCATAGCGGTGATTCCTTCGTGCTTTCGCACATCTGAATGTTGTGTTCGCCTCGTGACTGGCGGTCTCGCTGGTTGCGATGACGAAGGAGAACTAAAGCAGAGGGTGTGCCGAAGCGGTTGCGCAGAGGCGGAAATACGGGTTCGTGCGCGAGTCGAACTCTTCGCCGCATAACGAGTTAAAAAATTCGCAGGCGCGCGGCGTGAGCGCTATGCAAGAAGCTACGCAGGTGCCGCGATGTTGCCGTCTCGCCACAGGCGCAGCGGCGCGCCGTCGTCGCTCGGCATCATGCGTGGCGTGCGGGCGACGGTCGCGCGGGGTGCGGCCGATGACGATCGTAACGGCTCGCAGGGTTAAGGCGATCGCGCACGTAGTAACCGCACCGGACTACCGCGGATTCGGCTCGTAAATGGCTCCGTTCCGGTTTGACCCATCTCAACTGCGACCTAAGTTCTTGGTGAGTCGACGAGAATGCGCACCGATTGCGCAAGTTTTTCACGTTAGGACAACATCACCGTGACTACCGCGGAACTAATCAGAATCATCGCCGTTGTTTTGTTTACCCTGGGTGCAGCGATCTGCGACTATCGCACGAAAAAGCTCCCCAATAAGCTCACCGTCTCCTGCTTCGCGGCGGCGCTGGTGTATCAGCTGGCGACCGGCGCGTTCGCCGATGGTTGGCGCGGAGCGGGCATCGGCCTGCTGACCGCCTTGGAAGGCTTCGCCGTCGGCTTCGGAATCTTATTGGTCTTGTGGCTCATCGGCGGCGGCGGCGCGGGCGACGTCAAACTGATGGGTGCGCTCGGCGCGTGGTTCGGTCCGACGCAAACGCTGATCCTGTTCTTCGTCAGCACGATCTTCGTGTTGATTCTCAGCGTCGGCGTGTTGGCCTGGCAAATGATCAACACCGGCGCTTGGAACGTGCGTCGTCGGTATATGAGCTCGCAAAACGAAGACGACGCCAAGCGCCGCGGCCTCAGCCGCGAAGCCGCGGCGACGCAACACAAACTACGTCGGCGACTCATGCCCTACGGCGTGCCGGTCGCTTTGGCCTCGTGGATGGTCTTGGCTTGGTCGCTCCGTTCGCATTGGCTCGGTGAATAAGCTTCGTCGTGTCGAGCAACGAGTTCGTCGGTCTCCGATGTCGGAAGTGGGTTATGAAACGTCGAAAAATACCGCTTTGTTCTCGTCAACGTCGCCGCTTGGGCGCCGTGCTGAGCATGGAGCTCATTTTCGTCTTGCCGATTCTGCTGGCGCTCATTTTTGCGTCCGTCGAGTTCGGCATGTTGTGGTCGTCGGGTCGGCGCGTGGAAGAAGCGGCTGCGGCCGGTTGCCGTACTGCATCGTTTCGCGGAGCCGACGATAGCGCGATCCGGCGGAGCATCGAGCGCACGCTCGATCGCACGGCGCTGGTGAAAAGCTATGCCGTCAACGTCCGGCGCGATCTGCCGAACGCGAATGAAGTCTGCGTGACCGTCTCGGTGCCCATGAAGGCCGCCGCTCCCGACATGCTCGGGATCATCGGCTTCGCGTTGGGGAGCCGCACGATCGTCGCGCAGTCGGTCATGCGAAAAGAATAATGAAATAAACGCTACGAACGTGAACTGTCGGATTGGGTTGCTTCCATTGAAATTGACGGCGAAGCGGAATCTCGCCGAAGTGCATTAAACGGCTCTTAAGTCTTGTTAAAGAGGTTGATGTTATGGCTCGTATCAGTACCGGCACGATGACCGTTGCCATTTTCGCCGTGTTGTTCGGACTCGTCGGCGCCTACGCTTTGCGGGCCGCGCTGACCAAGCCGGAAGTCGAACCGCCGCCGCCGCCGAAAACCATTCCGGTGCCGATCGCATCGGTCGCCATTCCGGCCGGACGCCAGATCACCTTAGGTGATATGGTGCTCTTGCCGATGACGGGCGAAGACATGCGGAACCGTAAATACAACCTCGAGCAAGTCATGCTCGATTCCAGCCAAATCATCGGCCGGATCCTGCAAACAGAGATGAAGCCCGGCGATCCGTTTCTCACCGTGAACATGTATGCCCAAGGGACCGGTCCGAAGTTGTCGGACAAGCTCAAGCCGGGCATGCGCGCC
The DNA here is from genome assembly GCA_021413845.1 of Planctomycetia bacterium. NCBI lineage: Bacteria > Pseudomonadati > Planctomycetota > Planctomycetia > Planctomycetia bacterium. Next base: position 9,206 of record JAIOPP010000109.1, read on the forward strand.
GTGACGATCGCGATCGACAACCTGAACGCCGTCGGCGGCTCGACCGTCGAAGGAAGCTTCGTCGATATTCTGTTCCGCGCTCGCAAACGGGCCGCCGATCTCGCGAACGATCGTCCGGAAATTCCGGCCACGACGGTCACGCTCTTGGAAAACGTCGAAGTCTTGTCCGTCGGTCGGATCGATATGGCCGCTCGCCGCGGTCAAGAAGAAGAGAACGTCGACGTTCGCGACATCAACTCCGCGAGCATCGGCAAAGGCTACGGCAGCAACTATCAAGGGGCCGGAGTCGTCAGCGTGACGATCGCCGTCTCGCCGGATCAAGCGAACGTACTCAAGGCGGTGATCGGTCAAGGCGATATGTCGCTGTCGCTTCGCAACGAAGGTGCGAGCGGTGCTCCTCCGGCTCCGCAAGGGCAAAGCAGCGCGACGCCGAACAAGTACACGCTCGAAAGCGTCCTCGGCATCAAGAACGCCTCGATCGCAGGCCTCGACAAGATCGAAATCTTTCGAGGAGGTTGGTCGCGGCAGAACGTGCATTACCAGAACGACAAAGTCATCCGTGAAGAAGTCAGCTTGATTCCCGGCATCGCACCGTCGACTCCGTTCCCGGTTCCGGCCAAGGTTCCTGCCGCCCAAGAACCCGCCACGAACGGCTCGGACGACAAGACCTTCAGCCCCTCGCCGCGGATCATCAACAACGGCTTCGGCAACTCGGGACAGTTCGACAACATGGACGGCGGCCGCCGTTTCTACGGTCGCTAGTCGTTCCGCCTCCGCTCGCTTCTCGCTTCGTTCGTCTCAGCCACCGACCTCGCGACCCGCGCACCTTCGAGCCATGAATCCGATCCGCATCCAACCGCAGCGTAACTCGAGGCGACGTAAGTCGACCTCGATCGCTGCGCGCCGGTTGCGCAGCGGCTTCGCCTCGGGCCTGATGCTCATGATGTTGGTGTTCCTCGCCGGGTTCCTGGCGATCGGATTGAACGTCTCGCGGCTTTCGCAAATGCAAGCCCAGCTGCGCGCCGTCTGCCAAGCTTCGGCACTCGCCGGAGCGACGGAACTGCTCGACGAAGGCTTTCTCGCCGGCTATCCCGACCAGCGCGACGACATCCTCGCCGCCCGTGAATCGGCTCGGCAAACGGCTCGGTCGAACTCCGTCGATGGGCGTGTCGTCGAGCTCGCATCGAATCTCGATAACGCTCCGCTGGGCGATATCGTCGTCGGCAGCATCGAGCCGCTCGCGCTCGCCGGCCAAGCGATTGCCTTGCCGCTCGACATCAAGCAAGCGAAGGGCTTGAACACGGTGCGCGTCGTCGCGCGACTCAAGCTGAACACCTATAACAAAGTAACGCTGTTCTTGGGCGCTCTCACCGGCATGTTGTCGAGCGATGCCGCCTCAAGTGCGCAAGCGACCCTCGATCGCCGGATCGCCGGCTTCCGTCCGGAGCCGGGCGTGAAGGTGCCGGTCATGCCGTTGGTCGCCGACTACGATTCGTGGATGAAGCAAGCCACGGCCCGAGCGACCAACGTCAACGATCGCTACACGGTGAACTATCAGACCGGCGAAGTTCTCGCCGGGCCCGATGGAATCCCGGAAGTCCTCGTTTCGACCGGAGCGAAGAAAGCTTCCGACGGCAACGACGCCGATACGCAAGCAAGCGGAGCCGAAGCCGACGCGAAACCTTCCACCGACAAACCTTCCGCCGCAGACGCTTCGCTCGCTTCGCCGCCGCCGGCTTGGTGTCGTGCGATGGATTTGTACTCCGTGCCCGACATCGGAACCAACACGCCGGCGAAGACGCTGAACGTTTGGCAGGTTCGCTGCCGCGACGGTCTCTCGGCGGATGATCTCCGTCAGTTCTCCGGACAACTCGTCGTGCAACAAGGGGCGATCGTCGTTCCGGTGTTGCCGGCGCTGCCGAATGAAATGCCGTATGCCCTGATGGACATCGTCGGCAGCTCGCGTGCCTGGCCGCTGGCCGAAGCAGGCAGCGACGACGCCTCGTGTGCGATCGTCGGTTTCGCCGCCGGTCGGATCGTCGCCGTCCGCCGACCTGTGGCGACGCAAACGAATGCACAGTCTGAAACTTGGGAACTCGTGGTTCAACCGACCACGCTCGTCAGCAGTCAAGCGGTGACGACCGCCAACATGAATCCGAATCCTTGGATCGGAAAACTGGAGCTTACTCAGTAATGATCAATACGCCGACCATCTTCACTTCCCAAGCGCCGCGCGTCATCGACGCCACGGAACACGAATTCCAACGCGTTAAGTCTTCGCTGCACGAACAACTCGTCGAGTCGTTCGATCTGTCGAAGATCACGCGCGTGAATCGCCAGCAGTTGTCGGACGAAGTCCGCACGATGGCGACCACGGCTTTCGGCAACCGCAAAGACCTGTCGAAGATCGACCGCAACCGTCTCATGGACGAGTTGATGGACGAGATCTTCGGCTTCGGCCCGTTGGAGAAGCTTCTCAAAGACCCGACGATCACCGATATCCTCGTCAACGACGCGAAGACGATCTATATCGAACGCCGCGGACGCTTGGAGTTGACCGACGTCGTGTTCGCCGACGACCAGCACTTGATCCGTATCATTCAGAAGATCGTCGCCAAGCTCGGTCGCCGGATCGACGAATCGAGCCCGATGGTCGATGCTCGTCTGCCCGACGGCTCCCGTGTGAACGCGGTGATCCCGCCGCTCGCGCTCGACGGCCCTGCGGTATCCATTCGTCGTTTCGGTACCGATCCGCTGAAGATCGAAGACCTGCTGCGCTACGGCTCGGTGTTGCCGGAGATGGTCGAATTCATTTCGGCCGCCATCGCCGCCCGCTGCAGCGTCCTCTTCTCCGGCGGTACCGGTGCCGGTAAGACGACCTTGCTCAACGCCTTCTCGCGATACATTCCCGAAGGGGAACGCCTCGTGACGATCGAAGACTCGGCGGAACTTATCCTGCAACATCGCCACCGCATTCGGATGGAAACCCGTCCGGCGAACACGGAAGGGATCGGTGCCGTCACGCAGCGTGATCTCGTCCGCAACAGTTTGCGTATGCGGCCCGATCGCATCATCGTCGGCGAAGTCCGCGGTCCCGAAGTTTGGGACATGCTCCAAGCCATGAACACGGGCCACGAAGGCTCGATGACCACGATCCACGCCAACACGGCGCGCGACGCGCTCGCTCGTCTCGAAATGATGGTCGCGATGACCGGCGTCGAGTTGCCGATCTCCGTGATTCGCCAATACGCCGCCGCAGGCATCAACCTCGTCGTCCATGGTTCGCGCTTGAAGGGCGGGCCGCGGCGCATCATGCAGGTCTCGGAAATCGTCGGCATCAAAGATGGACAGTACGTGCTGGAAGATATCTTCGGCTTCGAGCAAACCGGAGTCGATGCCGAAGGAACCGCCGTCGGCGAATTCTTCGCGACCGGCTACAAGCCGAAATGTCTCACCCGCATGCGAGCGGCCGGCGTCTCCTTGAACGACAGCCTGTTCCTGCCTCGCCGCTGGAAGCAATAGTTTCCCGACGACTCGCGAACGAACGAGAATCGCCGATCGCCGGCCAAGACCAAATCAAGAACCTAAGACGACGAATCGCTCATGGATACCACGCTGCTCCTTTATTTCGCGTTGCTCGTCGTGCTCATCGGCGCGGCGGTTTACCTGATCGTGCGCGACATGAACGCCGCAGCCGAGAAGAGCGCCGCGGATGAGCCCGAGAAGGTGACGTTGTCGACGTTGCCGTTTGCCGGCGATCCGAAAACGCCTAACGGCATGAGCGACGCGATCGATCAAAAGTTCAACGACTTGATCTACCAAAGCGGAATCGAAATCGCTCCCGAAGCGGCGTTCCTCGCGATGGTGCTCTCCGGGCTCGTCTTCGGCGGGGCCGTGTTGATGTGGCGCGACGATATCGCCGTCGCTTGCGTCGGCTTCGTCTTCGGGTTCGTGCTCCCTTACGCCTACTTCGTGAATCGCCGCAATCAACGGATCAAAGACATTCGCGAGCAATTGCCGAACTCGATGGAATCGATGGCCCGGGCCGTTCGCGCCGGCGAAACTCTCGACCAAGCGGTCGAGCTCACGGCTTCGTCGACGCCCGAACCGCTCGGCGTCGAATGGCGCCGCACGTCGCGACATTTGGAAATGGGGCTCTCCGTTCCGGCGGCGATGAAATCGATGACGAAGCGGGCTCCACTCATGGAGCTTCGCATTCTCAGTACGGCGCTCAACGTCCAACGCCGCACCGGCGGCAACTTGTCGCAGACGCTCGAACGACTCTCGAACGTGATCCGCGACCGGCTTAGCTACCAACGCCAATTCCAAGCCGCAACCGGTTCGAGCCGCATGGCGACGATCCTCATCGCGCTCGCCGGGCCGCTCGTCTTCACATACATGATCATCTTCCAGCCCGACTACATGGGCCAGTTCTTCAACCTGCCCGGCGGTTGGACGCTGCTCAGCATCGCCGTCGTCTTGCAAGTGATCGGCTTGATCTGGGTCACGGCGTTGTTAAGAAACAAATACTAAACAGTGTTCGGTGGTCAGTGGTCAGCAAATCATTAAGCAACCATGCCGTATCGAAGCTCGCTTGCGATTTCGCGAACCTAAAAACACCGACCGTCGATAACAAAAGCTCTCGATTCATTAGAAATTAAGTCATCGCTCTTCCGGCCTTCCCATGAATCTCAATCTCATTACCATCGCGGCCTTCGTGATCTTCACGGCCGGCGTGTTTCTCATTCGCTCTTTGGTGCTGAGCTGGCGCGGTACGTTTGCCTCGCAACTCTCCGGAGAAGCAGGCCAAGCCTACGTGGCGAGCGAGCCGGTCTTCGGCGATCTCACCGGGCCGTTGGCTGCGCAGTTGCCGCTACTCGGTTCGACGGAGAATTCTCTCGACCGCGACTTGCGACGGGCGGGCTACTACAAGCCGTCGGCTCGGTCGGAATTTCTTGCCTTGCGCAACGTCCTTTCGATCATGTGCGTCCTCTTTACCGCAGTGACGGCGGTGATGATCGGCCCGGAACGAAGCGACTTGCTGGCGCAGATTCTCGTCTGGGGTTTCGCCGCCGCCGCTTTGGCTTACGTCTTGCCGTGGTTGTTTTTGAAAGGCCAAGTCCGTCGTCGCCTCGACCTGATTCGGCGCGGCTTGCCGGACGCGTTCGACATGCTCACGATGTGCCTCTCCGGCGGCCTCGGCATCAACGACTCGCTCGCCAACGTCAGCCGCGAAATCTATGCGGCGCATCCCGACCTCGGCACCGAACTGGAGATCGTCCGTCGTCAGGCCGAGATGGGTTCGCTCGGCGACGCTTTCCGTCAGTTCGCCGACCGGATCGACATTCAGGAAACGGCCGCTCTTAAGGGCCTCATCCAACAAACCGAACGACTCGGCTCGAACGTCGTGCAAGCCGTGCGCGACTTCGCCGACGACATCCGCACCCGACAACGACAAACGGCCGACGAACGAGCGAGCAAGGCGGGCATCAAGCTCCTGTTCCCGCTCGTCCTCTGCCTCGCGCCGGCGACGTTGATCATCCTCTGGGGTCCGGCTCTGCTCGAACTGCGCAACTTCTTCCGCACGTTCAACGCAGGCAGCTAAGCGCTTCTCCGAGGCGAGCGGCCGGTGTAAGCCGGCCGGTTCCTCTTAGCATCGATACTCGTCAACTGCCGAGCATCAATCCAGCGTACGCGGCCCGCGGCGCGAGGTCAGCACGCCGATGATGGCGACGAAGATCGTCGCGCCGATGATCGACGAGACGATCGGAAACGGTTGACCGCCGATTTGCACGATGAACGGCTCCGGCAATCCGAGCCAGAACGCAAGTTTATTTCCCAGCAGCGCGCCGATGAAACCGAGCGCGATCGAAACCAAGCATCCTCCGCGCGAGAACCCGCTGATCGCCTGCCCCAGCGCGCCGCAAACGCCCGCGACCAACAACAAGACGAGAAATTCAAGAAGGGTCATGGCTCGGCTCGTAAAGAGATTGGTTCGTCGAACGCTACGACCCGATTATAACCGAAAGCCTGCGCCGTCCAGCGCAATCTCTCGCCGGCCGCGATTAAAGGGCCGCGCGAATTCCGTCGAGCACTTCATCGTCGCTCGGCAACGGCGACGGCATGAACCCGCGCAGCGGAATCGGGACTTCATCCATCCGATACGCCGTGCCCGAGCGGTGAATGCCGTACACGGCGGTCGTGAAGCGCACAGTCGGCTGCATCAAGCGTTCGGCCGAGGCGTAGTCGAGCACGATCGTCGGAATCCGCTCGAGCGCCGCGCGGGCACGGTCCGACAACGTACGAATCCCCTCACCGCCGACCAGCACGCAAGCGTCGACTTCGCCTCGCGACAAACAAGCCTCGGCCGAATACTCGCCCGGGCTATAGCGCGGATAACCCCGCGCCAAGTTCACGCTGAATGGGTAGCCGGTCTGCCACGTCAGCACGCTATCGGCTCCGGCCACATCGCCGTAGATGCGCATGCGTCGCGCGTAGAAACGGGTATAGGCGTTCAGCTCCGTCGTGAGCCGCAGCAGCGCTTCGACGTCGGCATGCCCGACCGGCCCGAGCGACAAGCCTCGTCCGAAGAACACGACTCCGGTGCGGCAACCTTTCATACGGGCTGCCAAGTCTTCGAGCACACCGATCGGCACTCCGCCGACTTCCGCTACATTGAGCTTGAGCCCTTGCACCAGCGCTCGCAGCACCCAGAGAACTTCGAAATCGCTCCCTTGCCGGACTTGCACGAACAGATCGGCGACGCGGGCCGTCTCGGTCGCGCGGCTATCGACGACGACGAGCGTTCGATCTTTTCGTCCTCCCGGCACGAACTGACCGCGCGGCTCCACGGCGTAGCGCTCCATGTGGCGCGGATGGCTCGACGCCGGATTCGAGCCCCAATAGATCACCAAGTCCGCACGGTTGCGCACTTCGCCGAGCGTCGACGTCGATTCGCCGACGGCTTGCAGCGCCACGATCGAAGGGCCGTGGCAGGTCGAGGCGTTCGTATCGATCACGGCACCAAGTCGGTCGGCCAAATGCACCGCGGCGCGCTGTCCGGGAGTGCTACTCCGCGCAAGTCCGTAGATGAGCGGCATGCGCGCTTGGCGCAAGATGTTCGCCGCTTCGGCAATGCCGACCGACAACTCGACGGGCTTTCCGGCCAGCTCGGCTGCGCTCGGCGACGTCGCGACGTTCTGTTTCAGAAACCACGCTTCGGCCAATCGGCAGCGCGGCTCGACGACCGCGATCCGTCCGTCGTCGACGGCGACGCGCAGATCGTCGCAAACGCAACCGCAGACCGTACACGCGATATCGTCGAACACCTGCTTCGCCACTCCGCCGACTCCCCGAACACGAAATACCGGAACACGAAAAAGAACGCCACGCTGTATGATTTTCCATTCGCGGCGACTTGTCCATAGTACCTGCCCGAACGACAATACGGAGGCCGAATGTCGGAAGACCCCGTTTCGCATGTAGTCGTGCAGATGAGTTCCGAAACCGCCGAACCGACGTTGATCGATCAGATTCGCCGGGGCGATACGCGCACCTGGCACGACTTCATCGCCGCCTACGAAGGGCGCTTGGCGGCGTTCGTCAGGGCTCGGCTCGGCGATCCCGCGACCGTCGACGACGTGGTGCAAGAGACGTTCGTCGGCTTCCTGCTGAGCTTGCCCAACTACGATTCTTCGCGCGGCGTCGAAACGTATCTCTTCGCCATCGCGTCGCACAAGCTGACCGACCATCTACGCCGCCAAGGTCGCAGGCCGACGATGCCGCTCGCGATGGGGCCCGAATCGAGCGACGGCGAGTTCGACCCCGCCGACTTGGCGCGCTCCGTCGGCAGCGTTGCCCGGAGCGGCGAGCGCAAAGGGCTCGAAGCAGCGGCCCTGGCCGAAGTGCTTCGCGAGACCCTCGCGCGCTGGCGCGAAAAAGGAGAAGACGTCCGAGTCGCTTGCCTCGAACTGCTGTTCGTGCGCGGCAAGTCGAACAAAGAAACCGCCGCGCTCCTCGAAATCACCGAGCAAAACGTCGCGAACTATAAGTTCGACTTTCTCACGCGCCTGCGCGATGGGCTCCGCGGCCGGAACCTTTCGACCGACGTGTTTCCGGAACTCACCGGCAACGACGCCTCTTAAACTACGCTTCGCGTACGACGACGATCGCCACGGCTTGCCCCATCGGCGTTTGACTGAGAATGAGGGCCGTCGGTTTCTCTAAAGCTTGCGGCGCTCCATGCACCACGGCCACTGGGCACTCCGGATCGGGGTGCGTGTAGTTGAGCGTCGGCGGAATGCGCCCTGCGAGCAAAGCCGCCACGGCCGCGGTGAAGTCGACCGCGCCGCCGCCGGAACCGAGATTGCCGTAATAACTTTTCGGCACCGTGACCGGCACGTCGCCCAACACGCTCCGGATACCCTGCGCCTCGGCGGCGTCGTCGCGCCGCGTGCCGCGCCCTTGGGCCGAGACGAAGCCGACATCGCCGGCCGAGAGTTCGGCGTCGGCGAGGGCCCGCTCGATCGACTGCGCGATGGCAACCGACGTAACGCCTCCCTGCTTTTCACGGCCGAACGCACTGCCGAAGCCCGCGACCCGCGCCAGGATGTTCGCGCCGCGGCGCTGTGCCGAGCGGCGGCTTTCCAACATCGCCGCACCGGCCCCTTCGCCGAAGGTCTCCCCTTCGCGCTCGGCGTCGAACGGCCGCATCGCATGTTCCGGGTCGTCGTTGCGATGCGACGCCTCGGCCGCGCTGTTGCGCACCATCGACGTCGGCTGCACGCGCACTCCGGTCCCTCCGGCGAACATCAGATCGGCCTGCCCGCGCGCGACCACGCGCATCGCTTCACCGATCGCCGAGAGGCTCGATACCTCACCGAGCGTGATCGTGTTGTTCGGGCCTCGGGCATCGAACGCGATGCCGATATGGCACGCCGGCATGTTCGGCAGATGCTTGAGCATCCAGAGAGGATAAATCTCCTGCATCGCCACTTCGCCCCAGCGAGTGAAATCGAACTCGCCGTCGACCGTCGATTTCTTATAACCCAGCGCGGCCTCGATGGGGTCGGGCTGAATCAGATCGCTGCCGAACACGACGCCGAAGCGTTCGGGATCGATTGCGCCGACCGCGATCGTCGCTTGCGTATAAGCTTCATCGGCCGCGGCGAACGCGAGTTGAATATCGCGCGACATCACCTTCAAGCTCTTGCGCGGGCGAACGCGTTGCTTCGGGTCGAAGTCGAGCACTTCGCCGCCGAAGCGAATCGGCAAGAGCGACGCATCGAACAGTGTGAGCGGCCGAATTCCGCTCCGACCTTCCATCAGCGACGACCAAAACAAGTCTAAGCCGATGCCGATCGGGCTCACGACTCCCAGGCCCGTTACGACGACTTGCTCGGACGACGTCGACACGGCGGCGATTCTCACTCACGACAAAGAGACAATGGGGGCGCAAGCTTTTTATCGTACTTCCGCACATCGGAAAGTCACAAGCGTTTGCCCGGAGCGCGCAACCGCGACATTCGCTTTCGTCGGCAGAATCCGATCGGGAGCGCTCCGCTATTTCGGCGACATCCGAATCGCCCCGTCGAGCCGCACGACCTCGCCGTTGAGCATCGTGTTGTCGAAGATATGGCGGGCCAGCGCGGCGAACTCTTCCGGCCTCCCGAGCCGCGGCGGAAACGGAACCTGCGCGCCGAGTGACGTGCGCACCTCTTCCGGCATCGCGCCGAGGAGCGGCGTCTCGAAGATGCCCGGCGCAATCGTAACGACCCGGATGCCGTACTTCGCGAGCTCGCGCGCGGCGGGGAGCGTGAGCGCCGCGACGGCTCCCTTCGACGCGGCATAAGCGGCCTGCCCGATCTGCCCCTCGAACGCGGCGACCGAAGCGGTGCAAACGATGACGCCTCGTTCCCCTTCCGCGTTCGGCTCGTTCTTCGTCATCGCGGCCGCGGCGAGGCGCAAGAGATTGAACGTCCCCACGGTATTCACCCGCAGCACGCGCTCGAACAACGCCAGATCATGCGGCGCCTCGCGGCCGACGATGCGCGCGGCCGGCGCAATGCCCGCGCAAGCGATCGCGCCGCCGAGGGGAGCTAGCGCGATCGCCGTCGCGAGCGCTTCGCTCAACGGCGCCGCTTCCGCAACGTCGGCCTCGACGAAACGCGCCCCGGAGCCGAGCTCGGCCGCGAGCGCTTCGCCGGCCTCACGATTGCGATCGACGACGACGACGCGCCCCGCGGCCACAGCAAGCATCCGCGCGCAAGCCGCGCCGAGGCCCGATGCTCCGCCCGTGACGACGAACGATCGATCTTGGATCTGCATCGGTGCGACTCCGTCTGATTGGGAATGGGCTTTATTGAGAGTTGGTCGGGCTGACGCGTGCGCCGTCGGTTAGCGTCGACTCGGGCGCGAGCACGACGAGCTCCCCTTCGGCGAGCGGCGTCGTGACTTCGACTTGCTCATCGTTCATCAGCCCGACCTCGACGCCGACGAGCTTCGCCTTCCCGCTGCGCACGGCGAAGACCTGCCAACGACCATCGGGCCCGCGGAACAAGGCCGAGCGCGGAACGACGAGCGTGCGAGGTTTTTCGGCCGTAAAGATCCGGACGCGCACCCGATATCCGATCCCGAGATCTTGCATCTTTTCGATCCGTTCCAGTTCGCCGGGCGCGAACCTAACGATGACTTTCACGCGCTGCTGCTCGACGCCGAGCGAGCTGACCTTCGTAAAGCCGGCGGGATAAATCGCGGCGACGATGCCCCGAGCCGGCTGCGCGCCGACCGCCGGACCATAGACTTCGACTCCTTGCTCGGGCTTCACGCGAACGACGTCTTGGCTCAAGATATCGGCTTCGACTTCCAATTGGCCCGGTGCGCCGATCTTCAACAACACGGTGCCGGGAGCGAGGCGGCGTTCGTTGGTCTCCAGCCGTTCGAGCACGACGCCGTCGATCGGGCTTTGCATGCTGCCCCGGTCGCGATCGCGCACTTGCTGCGCGAGCTTCACTTCGGCCTGCGCCCGTTCGTTCTTCAACACGGCGACGGTCAGGTCTTTGCGATCCATGTATTGCTTCACGACAGTCGGCACCAGCGTCGTCGCCGAGAGCATGCTTTGCAGGGCCTTGAGCACCAGTTGATCTTGCCGCAAGTCGACGTCGGCTTGGATGCGCTGGAGCTCGGCGTTGTTCCATTGATCTTCGCTCGCGCTGTTGGTTTCGCGCAGGGTGCGAATTCGGCCGAAGTTCTTATTCGCGTAATCCAGCTTCGCCTCGCCGGCTTCGACGCGCGCGGCCGCCGCCGCGACCGTCGCTTGCATGCTCAGGACGTATTCGAGCGATTGCTTGAGGGCCGTCGATTCGACCGTCTTGTCACCGCTTTCCTTGATCGACGATTCAAGCCGATCGATATTCGCTTGAGCGTCTTGCACGGTGAGCTGCAGGTCTTGCGGCACGACCTTCGCGACGACTTGCCCCTTCTTCACCACGGCACCTTCGCTGAGCTCGATCGCTTCGACCCGGCCGTCGAACGGCATCGTGATCAGCTGCGTTACGGGCAACCGCGTCTGAGCCTGCTCGTCGACGAACTCCCGGATCGGAGCAGGGGCCACGGCGGCGCACTGCACGACCGTGCCGGAAGACATGCCGGACCAGGCGGCCACGGCGAGGAGGAGGACTACGATGAGCGCGACGATTGTCCATTTCATTTGGTGACTTCTCCCGACTTTGCCGCGTGGAATGACGAAGGTCGAAATCCGAATGACGAAAGAATGACGAAGCACGAAGGACGAATAGCGGCTGCCGTGCTTCGACGATTCTCTTCGAGCTTCGACATTCGTGCTTCCTTCGTCATTCGGATTTCGACCTTCGTCATTTCCGCCCCTATTCTCTCGTTTTCAAGGCTTCCAGCCAATCCATTCCGTGGATGCTTCGTTGCACGATCAGGTGGGCCGCGAGGCCGAAGCCGATGCCGAGCAGCATGACGTAGCACCAGACTTCCGTAGGATCGATCAACGGGATGCGGAACATTTCCGTATCGTACGCAACGACGATTCCGTAGTTGAGCAGATAGCCGAGCGGCAGCCCAACGACCGTGCCGACGACGTTCGTGAGCATGCTCTCGCGCAGAAACAGCGCCCCGATTTGCCACGGGCCATAACCGAGCACGCGCAACGTCGCGACCTCGCGTCGGCGCTCGGCTAGGCTGACGAGCGAGGAGTTCAACACGCTGCCGAAGAAGATCACGCCGGCGAACATCACCAACAGCCCGATGAACACGTGCTGGTTCTTGACCAGGGTTTCGTTCACGCTCCGAATGATATCGGCCCTCGCGGACACGCCTTGCACCGCCGGCAATTGCTTCACCTGTTCATAAAGCGCGCGGCGGTGTTCTTCTCCAGGCCGGATTTGCAATTGCACGCCGGTCAGCACGAACTCTTCGTTCATCAGCTTGCTCAGAAAACGAATGTCGGCGTAGACCGCCACGCCGAGAAAGCTGTCGGCGATCTCGGCGACTTGCACTTCGCGCAGCTCTCGCAGCCCCTTCGTCGAACGAATCGAGATCCTGTCGCCGCGCCGCACATGCAACATCTCGGCCATCTTCTTCGTCAGCAACAGGCCCAACTCCGGGATGCGCAGCGGGCGGGTCGCGGTATCGCGCGGGATCGTGAGGGCGGCGTTCCGCTTCACGCCGGTGATGCCTCCTTTGCGGATATGCGAGCCGTTGTAAAACGTACAGGCCACGTCGAGCATCGGCTCGGCGAGATCGACGCCGGGCAAGCGGGCCGCTTCGTCGAGCGCGTCGATTCCTTGTTCGTCCTTAAAGGTCAGGTCGACATCGCTGCGCTGGATCAACTCGAATTGGAAGTCGACCATATAGCTGGTCGCAAAGGCCAGCAGCAGCGCATTGACTGAAAGCGTGGCACCCATCGCGGCGGCGAACAATCCGGCCGCGGTTCGGAGCCGGTTGCGCAGCACGTTGCGCAGCGACATGCGTCCGCCGAAGCTCAACAGATTCCAGAACCTCGGAAAGCGTTCGAGAAAGACGGCGCCGCCGCTCAGCGGAGGCTTCGGCCGCATCGCCACGGCGGGCTCGAGCTTCAAAACCTCGCGCGCTCCGAACAACGAACCGATCACGCCGCAGACCAAACCGATCGCGATGCCCGTCGCGGTGATGTCGGGATAAAACCGGTTCTCCAAACTCGGAAACTGAAAGAAGCCGTCGTACATCGCGGTCATTCCGCCGGCGAGCCAATAGCCGAGTGCGCAACCTCCGAAGCCCGAGATCGCGCCGACCGTGAGCCCGAACTTGAGAAAGTGAAGAAAGACGGCGGTGCTGGAATAGCCGAGCGCCTTAAGCGTGCCGACGACGACTCGCTGCTGTTCGGCCAGCCGCGACATAAGAACATTGAGCACGATCGCAGCGACGGCGAGAAAGATCGCCGGATTGATGACGCCGAACGCGCGCAGGCCCATGATCTCGTTGCTGATGAACCGGTTCGACGGTTGATCGCGGAGCGGAACGGCATTGAGGACGCCGTAGGAATCGAGCAGCGTCTCAGCCCGGCGCAACACTTCTTGCGGATGGTCGCGCACTTGCGGCGTGAGCCGACCGAGCACCTGATTGCACGCCCCTTGGAAGTCGAACACTTCTTCGGCGAACGTCTGCTTGATGTAGAACACGCCGAGCCGTTTCGAGTCGGGCACCAGCGAACCGGGCCCGACGAGGTAAGTAAACTCGCTGCTGATCGCCGTGCCGACGACATAGAGTTCTTGCCGGCGATTGTTGAGCAGCAGATGGATCCACGAGCCGGGATAGATCTTGTGTGCCCGCGCGAAGGAATCGTTGATGATCACTTCGTTGTCGCGACGATCGGTGTAGTAGCCTCCTTGCTTGAGGACGATGTCGTCGATCACCGCGGTTCGGCGATTGGGCATCGAGATGACGATGCCGTTGACCGGCTCGACGACGTTCTCCAAATCGACCGTAGCGAAAAACTGGATGCGCGGCCGGAGCTCGACGACGCCCGGCAACGATCCGATCAGAGCGACTTCGGAAAGGGGAGCTTTCTTCAGGTCGAGCGAGAAGTCGGCCATGCGGCATTGGGCATAGTAGAGCCGCTGCGCGATCATGAGGTTGCGATACGCCGAGCCGAGCGCGACGTAGGCCGAGACGCCGACCGCCATAATGCTGCCGACCGCCAACAGCAAGAACCCGGTGTTGCGCAGATCGCGCAGCAGTTTCCGATCGAGCACCTTCACCAGGTGATCTCCTCGGGAGGAGACGGGCTCGGGTTGTCGTGCGCTTCGACGATCTCGCCGGAGCGCAACCGAATCACATGATCGGCGACCTGCGCAATCGCCGCGTTGTGCGTGATGATGACGACCGTCTTGCGGAGCTCGCGGCAGGCATCGACCAAGAGCCGCAAAACGCGCTTGCCGGTGTCGAAGTCGAGTGCGCCGGTCGGCTCGTCGCAGAGCAGCAACTCGGGATTCTTCGCCAACGCGCGGGCGATCGCGACGCGCTGCTGCTCGCCGCCGGACATTTGCGAAGGGAAATGCTCGGCCCGCTCCGAGAGGCCGACGAGCCGCAGCGCTTCATCCACATCCAGCGGCTTCCGGCTGATCTCGGTGCTCACCATCACGTTTTCGCGGGCCGTGAGCGTCGGCTCGTGGTTGTTGTACTGGAAGACGAAGCCGATCGTTTCGCGACGATAGACCGTCAACTCGCGCTCGGAGAAGGCGGTCATTTCGCGGTCCCGATACCAAACTCTGCCGTGCGATGCGGTATCGAGTCCGCCGATGATATTCAGTAGCGTGCTCTTGCCCGAGCCGGAGGGGCCGAGAATCGCAAGGACTTGATGATCGTGGATATCGATCGTGACCTTGCGCAGCACCTCGACCGAAACCTCGCCCATGTCGTAGGTCTTGCCGACGTTTTCCAAGCGCAACAGCGGTGGCGCAGTAGGATCGTTCATGGTGGCGAAAGACCGGACGCGGCGATGACGAGGGAACTGCGGAAAGCCCGTGTGGTAAACCGGGTGCAAGGGTTATGATGACAGTCGAACGACAACTCGGCTAGATGCGACTTCGGCCCGGCGACCGCAGCACAAGGACGACACGATGAGCGACGAAGGTTTTCCCGAAGAAGATTCGACGGACGACTCCGGCGACGACTCGCGCGACAAATCAGACGACGGGGCCACGGGCAACGAGGGGCACTTGCATCAGCAGTTTCAGTTTCAACCGCTCAGCGCGCGGGTGCCCGAGCGCGTCGCGCGGGGCGTGTTCAGCACCGGCGCGATCGTGCTACAAGGGCCGGATGAGTTTCTGATCGACTTCATCTTGAAGCTGGCGAATCCGCATCAGATCGTCACGCGGATCGTGTTGCCGATGTCGGTCGTGCCGCGATTTATCGTGGCGTTGCAAGAGAATCTGCGCGGGTACGAACAAACCTTCGGCGGGCTCCCCGCGATGCCGGTGCCGCGCATGCCGATGGCCGGCGAGAGCCCGCCCGACTCGATCGAGGATCTCTACGACCATCTGAAGATGAGCGACGACCTGCTCGGAGGCTACTACGCTAATGCCGTGATGATCGGCCACGCACCGGCGGAGTTTTGCTTCGACTTCATCGCGAACTTGTACCCGAAATCGGTCGTGGTGTCGCGCGTGTTCATGTCGTCGCCGCAAGTGCCGGGGCTGTTGGAAGTGCTGCTGCGGACGTGGAAGAAATATGAAGAGACGAAGGGAGAGCCGCCGCCGGAAGAGAGCGGAGACGACGCGGGGGATGACGAAGAGTAATTTCTTAAAGCGGCACGAACGTTACGCATCCGTTACCGACGATCGACCTCGCTAATAGGCACGCAGTTATGAAAAGTATCGTGACGATTCTTGCTGTGTGGCTCGTCGCTGTGTGCTTCGCTGTTTGCGATTCGTCGCTCGCGGCGGCGGACGAAGCTCGCCGGCTCCAAGTGTTCATCCTGGCCGGCCAGTCGAACATGCAGGGGCATGGCATCATCGCGAGCGTTGCCAAGCGGAACGAAGGACGCGGCAGCCTGGAATACCTCGTCAAGAATGCGGCGACCGCCGCCGACTATCGACACTTGGTCGATGCCGACGGAGCGTGGAAAGCGCGCTCCGATGTCGCGGTCACCTATGGCGAGCGCCGCGGCATGCTCGCTCCCGGCTTCGGCGCGGATGCGGATCGCATCGGGCCGGAGCTCGGCTTCGGCACCGTCGTCGGCGATGCTTACGACGAACCGGTGTTGCTGATCAAGTGCGCTTGGGGTGGGAAGAGTCTCGCGGTCGACTTTCGTCCGCCGAGCGCGGGCCCCGTTCCACACAAGCTTAGCGCCGGCGAACAAGCCGCGATCGAGAAAGATCCGCAAGTCGTGGGGAAGTATTATCGCGAGATACTCTCGATCACACGCGGCGTGCTGGCCGATCTCAAGACGCATTACCCCACCTACGACGGCCGGGGCTACGAGCTCGTAGGCTTCGGTTGGCATCAAGGTTGGAACGATCGGATCAACGACGCCTTCAATGCCGAGTACGAAAGCAACATGGCGCACCTGATTCGCGATCTGCGCCGCGATCTGCAAACGGCGAAGCTGCCGGTCGTAATCGCGGAGACGGGCATGAGCGGGCCCGACGAAGCGCACCCGCGGGCCTTGTCGCTGATGAAGGCCCAGGCTGCGGTGGCCGAGCATGCGGAGTTCAAAGGAAACGTCGCGTTCGTGAAGACCCAATCGTTTTGGCGTCCGCAGACGGAGTCGCCGTCGGCGCAAGGCTACCACTGGAATCAAAATGCCGAGACTTACTATCTGATCGGCAAGGGGATGGGCCAAGCGATGCTCACGCTCGACGGCAAGAAAGACTAAGCGACGCCACACGCATTCGCCGGAGCCGACCCAGGAGTGACCCGATGCGGACCGAACTCGAAAAGATGCTCGCCGGTGAGTTGTACGACCCGCTCGATCCCGCGCTCGCGGCCGCGCGCGATCGGGCCCGCGACTTATGCCAAGATCTGAACGCCACGCGCGAGGCCGACGTTGCGTTGCGGCGGCGCATTCTGGGGGAGCTGTTCGCTTCCGGCGGCGAATCAGTGTGGATGCAGCCGCCGTTTTTCTGCGACTATGGGTCGAACATTCATCTCGGCAACAAGGTCTTCTTCAACTTCAACTGCGTGGTGCTCGACGTCTGCGAAGTGCGGATCGGCAGCCACACGCTGTTCGGCCCCGCAGTGCAGATCTACACGGCGATGCATCCGATGAACCATGAGCTGCGGCGCAAACAAGAGTTCGCCAAACCGATCACGATCGGCTCCGACGTTTGGGTCGGCGGCGCGGCCGTGATCTGCCCGGGAGTGACGATCGGCTCGCGGACGGTGATCGGAGCGGGCAGCGTGGTAACTCGCGACATGCCCGACGGCGTGTTCGCAGCGGGGAACCCCTGCCGGGTGATTCGGGAAATTGCGGAGTGACCGAACTTTAGCGCATTGTGCGGAAACACATGTTGCCGCTTGATGCGGTTAAAGAGCCGAGGTTCTTCAGAGGTGGATGTTTCTCGTGACTGTGATTCGACTAAATTGCGAATTGATCACTGACTGGGAATCGTTTCACACAGTCTTCGCTGAGGTCTTCGGCTTCCCCGACTTCTACGGCCGTAACATGAATGCTTGGATAGACTGCATGAGCTACCTCGACGATTCCGAGGCATGTATGACCACCGTCAATGCGGCTCCTGGTGGCGTTCTCACTCTTCAACTTGATGGGATCGACAATTTTGCGGGCCGATGTCCAGAACAGTATATGGCGCTGATCGAGTGCGCGGGATTCGTCAATTGGCGGAGGTCGTCGATAGGCCAAGCTGCGGTAATCGCGCTGGCATTCGACAAACGAGCCTAGCTGAACGCTGGCGGCTGCCGTTCTCCGTCGTTTCTTAATTTGCCGTCCCCTCTTCCCCCTGGTATGCTTAATTCCCGCTTTTCCCGCCTGCCTAAACTCTTTCCCTGTTGCTCGGGAGCCCGCCCATGAGTCGTTACGATCGTCGTCGTTTTCTGGAAGATTCGATGTTCGCCGCTACCGCCGCCATCGCGGCCGGGTCGGCAGGCAACTTGTTCGGGGCCGATGCCGAGAAGAAAGAAGCCGCGAAGGAAGTCAGCGCCAACGATAAGCTCAACGTCGCGGTCGTCGGCGTCAACGGTCGGGGCGGGAGCCACATCGGCGGCTACACGGCTCGCAAAGACACGCCGATCACTTGGATCGTCGATGCCGACGAAGCGGTCGGGCAGAAGCGGGTCGACGCGATCGCGAAGAAGCAAGGCTTCGCGCCGAAGTTCACCACCGACATTCGCAAGGCGCTCGAAGACAAAGAGCTGCATTGCGTGAGCATCGCCACGCCGAACCACTGGCACGCGCTCGGCGCGATCTGGTCGATTCAGGCCGGCAAGGATGTGTATGTCGAGAAGCCGGTGAGCCACAACGTCAGCGAGGGGCGGCGGATCGTCGAGGCCGCGCGGAAGTATAACAAGATCTGTCAGACCGGCACGCAATGCCGCTCGATGGTCGGAACGCGTGAAGCGATCGAGTATGTGAAGGCCGGCAAGATCGGCGACGTTAAGCTGGCCCGCGGCCTTTGCTATAAGAGCCGTAAGTCGATCGGCGCGCGGGGCAAGTACCAAGTGCCGGCCTCGGTCGATTACAACCTCTGGGCCGGTCCGGCTCCGATGTCGGAGCTCACGCGACCGAAGTTCCACTACGACTGGCACTGGCAATGGGAATGCGGCAACGGCGACCTCGGCAACCAAGGGATCCATCAAGTCGACATCGCGCGCTGGGGGCTCGGCGTCAGCCAATTGAGCAATAGCGTGATGAGCTACGGCGGTCGGGTCGGCTACGTCGATGCCGGCGAAACGGCCAACACGCAAGTCTGCGATTTCAACTACGGCGATAAGTCGCTCGTGTTCGAAGTGCGCGGGCTGACGACCGAGCCGTATCGCGGCGCAGGCGTTGGCAATGTGTTCCACGGCAGCCAAGGCTACGTCGTGCTCACGAGCTACGACACCGGCGCGGCGTTCGACCTCGAGGGGAAGAAGATCGTCGAGTTCCAAGGCAAGGGGGAAGGGAACCAAGGACACTTCGACAACTTCGTCGACGCCGTTCGGGCCCGCAACCACAAGCTGCTCACGGCCGACATCGAAGAAGGACATCTTTCGAGCGCGCTCTGCCACTTGGCGAACATCTCGCTCCGGCTCGGCACGCAGATGACGATCTCGGACGTGAAGGGGAAGCTCAAGGGAGAAGCGTCGACCGAAACCTACGGCCGCTTCGTCAAGCACTTGGAAGAAAACCAAGTTTCGCCGGGGACCGAGATCCTCTGCGGCGCGACCCTCGCACTCGATCCGGCCGCCGAGAAGTTCGTGAACAACGCGGCCGCCGATGCGCTGCTCACCCGCGAATACCGAGCCCCGTTCACGGTGCCCGCCGCCGGGCAAGTGTAAACGTCTGCTCGAATTCGACTGCTTAAATTCGATCGCTAAATAGAGCGAGGCGGCGGAGCGAATGGCTCCGCCGCCTCGTTTCGTTTTTTTTGCTAATCTCTCGGAGCGATCTACTCCGTCGCCTTCTTCTCGGCTTCGATCTTTTCGATCTTGCCGAAGAGATGGCCGCCGTGGTCGCCGCCGTCCCAGGTGCCGCAATACTGGCCGCGATAGACGACCACGCGTGATGTGAACTTGCCGAGGCCGGGGATGAGCATGTCGGTGAGCGTGATGACCGGGGTATCGCCGGCCCATTTCACCGCGAGCACGAGCGGCAGCGAGACATCGTGGTCGCCGTATTGGATCCGGACGTTGAAGACCCAGAGGTCGTCTTTGCCGTCGAGCTTCTTCACGCTCGAGATCGTGTACTTCTCTTCCTTGAGACCTTGCTTTTGTTCTTGTCCGCGGTTGGTGAAGAAGCCGCGGAAGTAACAGCCGGAGAGCGCTTGCTCGAACTCTTTCTCGAGCGCCGCTTGATCCTTCTCGGCAGCCGAGGCCGACGAGGGAGCCGAAACGCCGACGACCATCGCGCCGAGCAGCACCCAAGCGACGCCGACAAGCGAGCATGTTTTGAACATCGAATAGCTCCGAAGAAAGTTTGCGAAAGAGGTATCTCAGACCGCGGTCAACTCATTAGATGCTCGCAAGGTAACTCAGCGCTTGCTCGATTTCCAGCAGCGGATCGTCGGCTTGTTCTCGTTTCACGGAGAGATAGCCCCGATAACCTTGCGATTCGAGCAGCCCGACCAGCTCGGGCCAATCGACCGAACCTCGGCCGAGTTGCACTTCGGTGCCGCGTCCGCGGCCGAAATCGCGGACGGCGTCTTTCGCGTAGACGTGGCGGATGGCGTCGCCCAAGGCTTCGGCCGCTTCGCGCGGCGAGAAACCGTTGAGCAGCAGATTGCCGGGATCCAGCGTTGCGAAAAGGGCTCCCTTCGGCAACGCGTCGATGAGCCGGCGCAGGTCGGCACCGCTTTCGCTGCCGGTTTCCGCGGCGAGCCAGGCGCCGGCATGTTGCGCATGCAGCCCGAGATCGCGCAGCACCTCGACGAGCGTTTGCCCCTCGGGCGAGTTCAGATCGGCCGGCACTTGCCCGACTTGGTTGATGACGAGGTCGCACCCGAACTGCCGGGCCATCTTCATCGCGGCCTTCGTCGCTTCCACTCGGCGATCTAAATCTTCGATGGCACCGTAGCCGCGGCGCGTATGAAACTCGATCGCCGCGACGCGCAGCTCGCAATCTTCGAGCAGCTTCCGAATCTGGCGAACTCCGGTCTCCGACAGATCTTGCGGACGAATTTCGCCGCGGGCATCGATTTCGATCGCCTTCGCGCCCGCCTCGCGCAGCCACGGCAAGGCCTTGGCAAACGGCAACGGGACGCTTTTCAGTTGCACGGCTACGCGAAACGGCGGCACGGCGACCCCTATGGAAAGTTGCGAGAACGAAGCTTCGACGCACGCGCCTGCGTTGCCGGCAGCGCCGCCGCGCTATTTCGCGACGACCAAACGGCCGATAACCAGCTTATGCGCCCGTCTGGAGATTCGGCATGAACGCTCTTCTAAGCTTGTTGATTGTAGCGGTCGCCGGCGGTGCGCCTATCGAGAGCGCTTCCCAAGCCGGGAGCGTGCCGCCGGTCGGGAACAAGCCGCACAATGCCGCCGACGTCTACTACTGCGGTTTCGAAGAAGAATCCGACGACGACTTCGACGGCTGGCCCCAAGGTTGGCAGCGTCGGCGCGGGTCGGGCTACCCGCACTATCTCGAAATTAAAATCAGCCGCGAGCCGTCGTTCGCCGGCGAATATTGCTTTCGGATGAACCTCAACGGCGGTGCCGCCGCCGCGTCGTCGCCGCCGCAAGCCTACGACGCCGGTAGCGAGTACGTCGCCGAAGTGCAAATGAAGACGATCGGCTTGAAGCACGACAAAGCGTTTCTCGCGCTCCGCTTTCTCGATGACAAGCAGAAAGTCGTGCAGAGCGAGATCAGCCGCCACGAGCGCCAGAACGACGCTTGGCACAAGGTTCGGGTCGGGCCGGTGTTTTGCGATCGGCCGGAGGTGCGGTCGGTCGTGGTCGAGCTGCATTTGGAGCCGGGAGAATCGCAAGACCTGCGCGGCTCCGCGCTGTTCGACGAGCTCCGGCTCGGCCGGCTGCCGCGTAAGAACGTGCGCGGCAAGCGACCGTACAACGTGTTCCCCGTCGGCGAGCCCGTCGAACTGAGCCTGACGCTGACGGGCATCCACGAGCCGACGCTTCGCGCCAAACTCGAGCTTTTCGACCGGAGCGGCAGGAGCGTTTCGAGCGACGAACAAACTTCGGTGCTCGACCCGAAGCATCCGCTCGATCCGCGCACCGTCCAGTGGAAACCGAACGTCAGCGAGCCGGGCTACTATCGGGGCGAAGTCTCGCTGTATGGAGCCGAAGGGCGATTGCAAAGCGATGCGACCTCGCTCGTCATCGTCGAGCCGCTGGCGAAGCTGAGCGCACAGGAGACTTCAGGGCCGGGCGAGTTCGGCTGGAGCGTTTCCGATGCGACGCACGTTCCTAGAGTCGATCAGCTGCACGCGCTGCTCCATGAGACGGGCGTACGCCGATTGAAATATCCCGTCTGGTTCGATGCGAAGAAGCCGGAGTCCGGCGTCGCCTTAAAGAAGTTCATCGACCGCCTGAACGTGCAAGGGATCGGGATCGTCGGCACGCTGACTCCGCACACGCAAGCGATGGATGCCCGGTTCATGCCCGGCGAAATTTCCGCTGCGCAAACGTTTCGCCTCGAACGGGATCAATGGTTCCCGACGATCGAACCGGTGCTGCTCGACCTCGCGTTCAAAGTGCGCGGCTGGCAACTCGGCGATGATCGCGATTTCGGCTTTCAAGAGCTGCCGGGAGCCGTCGACCGCATCGGGGCGGTCAAGCGCGAGTTCGATCGGATCGAACAAGATGCGATGGTCGGGGTCGCGTGGTCGTGGCTCAACGAGCCGCCGCAAGAAGCGAAGCCGACCTGGCGCTATCTGGCGTTGACCGCGATTCCGGATCTCACGGCGGAAGAAACCAAGCAGTATATGGAAACGGCCGAGCGGCCCGGCGTCGAACGCTGGTTGAGCCTCTCGGCGTTGCCGCGCGACGACTACACGATCGAAACCCGCGTGCGCGATCTCGTCGATCGTGTCGTCGCGGCGAAGCGGGCGGGAGCGCAGTCGGTTTTCTTTCTCGATCCGTTTCATTCCGAAACCGGCCTGCTCGAGCGCAACGGCGCTCCGACCGAAATGTATCTCCCTTGGCGCACGCTGACGACGATCATCGACGGCGCTCGCCCCGTCGAGTCGGTACGCTTGCCGGGCGGAAGCCGCAATCAGCTTTTTCTACGTCAGCAAGACGCCGTCATGCTACTGAGCAGCGATACTCCCACGACCGAGCCGGCCGATCTGGAAGGAAACGTCCGCTTCTTCGACCTCTGGGGCCGGACGATCACGCCCCGAGAAGAAGCCGGCAAGAGCGTCGTCGACGTCGGGCAGGCACCGATCGTCGCCGTCGGGCTCGACCGCGACACGTTCGTGTGGGACGGGGCCTGCCGCATCGAGCAGCCGCAACTGCAAGAGTCGTTCGGCGTCGGGCAGCCTTCGTCCCTCTCGATCGTCAATACGTTCAAACAAACGGTGCAGGGGAAGATCACGATCGTCGGGCCGCCAGGTTGGACGATTCGACCGTCGACGTTCGACATCTCGCTGGCCGAAGGACAAAAACTCCGCCTACCGTTTCAGGTTGTGCTACCGCTCTCGTCGGAATCGGGCTTCCAACTGCTGCGGATCGAACACGACTTGGCGAGCGACAAGCGCCGACAGTTTCATCTCTATCGCGAAGTGCAGATCGGCGACAACAGCGTCGTGCTCGAAGTGCAAACGAAGTTCGTCGGCGATGAGTTGGAAGTCGAGCAACGGTTGAGCAACAACTCGCAGAAGAACGTTAGTTTTCGCTGCTATCTCTATGCACCGAACCAACGGAGAATGCGGGCGCAAGTCGTCGAACTGCCGCCGGGAATCGATGTGCGTACGTTTCGCGTTCCCAACGGTCGCGCGCTGATCGGCAAGACCCTGTGGCTGCGCGTCGAAGAGCAAAACGGCACGCGTGTATTAAGTAACCGCTTCACGGTAAAGGCCGATCCATGACCCAGATCGCCGATGTCGTCTCGTTTCTCGAACGATTCGCGCCGCCGGAACTAGCGGCCGAGTGGGACAACGTCGGCCTGCTGTTGGGGGATCGCGCGCGGAACGTCGAGCGCGTGATGACTTGCCTGACCGTGACCGATGCCGTCGTCGCGGAGGCGATCGCCGAGCGCGTGGACTTGATCGTGAGTCATCATCCGTTGCCGTTTCGCGCGCCGAAAACCATCACGACCGAGACGCACGACGGTCGCCGGCTGTGGCGACTCGCCTCGGCCGGCATCTCGATCTACAGCCCTCACACGGCGTTCGATTCCGCCGCCGAAGGAATCAACCAAAGCCTGGCCGTCGGGCTCGGGCTGGTCGACATTCGTCCGCTGATCGCGATTGTCGCGAGTAACGATTCGCGGCTCGGTGTCGGACGGCAAGGGAAGCCGGCCGCGCCGCTCACCGTGGCCGAACTCGTCGCGCGCGTGAAAGCGTTCTTAAAGCTCAGGACGATCGCCGTGGCCGGAGCCGACGACAAGCTCGTGCGCAAAGTCGCAGTCGGTTGCGGGAGCGCGGCCGATCTCTTGGCGGACGCTACGGCGGCGGGCTGCGATTGCTTCGTCACCGGCGAGGCGAGTTTCCACAAGGCGATCGAAGCGGAAGCATCCGACACGGCGCTCTTGCTCGTCGGGCACTATGCGAGCGAGCGCTTCGGGGTCGAACGCTTGGCCGAGCGGCTCGGGCGCGAGTTCGCGCAGCTCACCGTTTGGGCCGCGCGGCGCGAGCAAGACGCGCTGCGCTACGCGTAACGAAAAACTCAGTATAAGTAAAAAGACTGAGGACCGATCGGCAGAGGGGGTCCGGGCCAATAATCGATCCTCAGTCATGGCTTCCTTCGCCGCGAACGTGCTCTAAGTCACGAACGCGGAAAATTCCACTACGAAGATGATTTTGCAAGCGCCATGCCGGCACGGAGCGCCGCGCGCTTTAATACACGAAAGAGCCTATTGCGGCCGACATTCGGCTGCGCGCGAAACCGCAAGCGAGCTGTGAGCCGTCGCGTGATCGCGACACGAGTCGTCAATGTGACGACGGTGCCGGACACAAGAATCAGAGCGCGGGCGTGCCGCCGATCCGGTCGATTCCCATGAACTTCCGCAGCACCTCGGGCACCAAGATCGTGCCGTCGGCCTGTTGGTAGTTCTCCATAACCGCGATGATCGCGCGGCTTAGCGCCACGGCCGTGCCGTTCAGCGTGTGGACGAAGTGCGTCCCCTTCTCACCTTTCTTGCGATAGCGAATCGCGAGGCGGCGCGATTGGTAGTCAGTGCAATTGCTGGTGCTGGTGACTTCGCCGTACTCGCCTCCCTTGCCTCGGCCCGGCATCCAAGCTTCCAGGTCGTACTTGCGATAAGCCGGTCCGCCGAGATCGCCGGTCGCGGTATCGACGACGCGGTAGGCAATGCCGAGACCATCGAAGATGCGGCATTCGAGTTCGCAGAAGTATTCGAGCATCGCGTCGCTTTGGTCGGGCAGCGTGAAGGCGAACATCTCGACCTTCGTAAACTGATGCACGCGATACAGCCCGCGCGAGGCGCGACCGCCGGCGCCGGCTTCGGTTCGGTAGCAATGGCTGATGCCGCACATCTTCAGCGGAAAGATTTCTTCGTCGAGAATCTGATCGGCAAGATAACCGCCGAGCGTAATCTCGGCCGTCGCGACGAGGCTCAAGTCGCTGTCGGCGATGCTGTAGATCTGCGTCTCCGGCCCACGCGGGATGTAGCCGGTGCCGTGGAGGACTTCGTTGCGGGCCAGATCGGGCGTGATCATCGGCGTGAAGCCTTCGCCCATCAGCAGTTGAATCGCGTATTGCTGGAGTGCGAGTTCCAACAGCACCGCTTCGTTCTTAAGAAAATAGAAGCCGTGGCCGGTCGTTTTCGCGCCGGCCTCAAAGTCGATGAGGTCGAGCTTTTCGCCGAGCACGACATGGTCGAGCGGCGTGAAGTCCAACGTCGGGGGCTCGTGCGCGCCGTGGCGGACGACGAGGTTCGCCTGATCGTCGCCTCCGATCGGAGCGGCAGGGTGCGACATATTGGGGATCGAGCGTTGCAGCGTGTCGACCTCGGCTTCGAGCGTCGCCATGTCGGTCTCGGCGGCGGTGATGCGGTCGCGGAGTTGTCGCCCTTCGGCCTTGAGGAGCTCTCGCTCGGTCGGCGAAGCCTTGCCGATCTTGCCGGCGGTCTCGTTGGCTTGGCGCTTTAGTTCGTCGATCTCTTGTTGCATCCGGCGGCGCTTCGCTTCGATTTCCACGAAGCGATCGATATCGGCCTTGGAGTTGCGGCGCGCGCAGTTCTCTTTAACGGCGGCGGCGTTTTCGACGATGTATTTGCGATCGAGCATGGCGAGGAAACCAGAAACTAGAAGCTAGAAACCAGAAAAAACAAACTACGAACAATGAACCACGAACTACGAACTCTTCTTCATCTTCCCGAGCTCGTCCCAGAGCGCTGCGCTCGACTTGATTCCTCGATGGAAATCGGCGAGGCAGAACTTTTCGTTCGGGCTATGCGTGTTGTCGTCGTTCAAGCCCCAACCAAGCAGTAGGGTATCGATTCCCAATTGATCGTGGAAGGTCGAGACGACGGGGATCGAACCCCCTTCGCGAATAAACACCGGCTTCGTGCCGAAGCCCCGCTCGATCGCACGAACGGCCGACGAGATATAGGGGCTCTCCGGATCGACGACGATCCCTCGTCCACCGTGATACGTGATCAGCTCCCTCTTCACCCCTGCCGGCAACTTCTCGGCGAGCAGCTTACGCAACGAGTCGGCGATCTTCGCCGGGTCTTGATTCGGAACGAGCCGGAAACTGAACTTCGCCGAAGCGCGAGCCGGCAAGACCGTCTTCGCCCCTTCGCCTTGGTAGCCGCTGGTGAGGCCGTTGATGTCGAACGTCGGGCGGGCGCTGCGCCGCTCGAGATTCGTGAAGCCCGCTTCTCCGTGCAAAGCATCGACGCCGATCGAGGCCATGAATTCCGTTTCATCATACGGCAGGTCGGCGTATTGCTTTCGTTCCGCAGGCCGTAAGGGAACGACATCGTCGTAGAAGCCCGGGAGCTGGATCCGGCCGTCGACATCGACCAAGCCGGCGAGCAGCTTCACCAGCGCTCCGGCAGGGTTCACGACCGCGCCGCCGAAGACACCGGAATGCAAGTCGCGGTCGGGGCCTTGCAGGATCAGCTCGAAGTAAGCGATGCCGCGCAGGCCGTAGGTGATGGCCGGCATGCCGGGCCCGAATTGCGAGGTGTCGCTCACGACGCACACGTCGGACTTGAGCTTCGCTTGGTTGCTCTTAATGAATTCTCCGAGGTGTTCGCTGCCGACTTCTTCTTCCCCCTCGATCACATATTTCAAATTCACCGGCAACTTGCCGACCGTCTTGAGCCACGCCTCGGCGCTTTTGATGTGCGTGAACATCTGACCCTTGTCGTCGGTAGCGCCGCGCGCGTAGAGATTGCCGTCGCGGCGGGTCGGCTCGAACGGGGGCGTGTGCCAGAGATTGAGGGGGTCCGGCGGTTGCACATCGTAGTGACCATATACGAGCACGGTCGGTGCGCCGGGCGCCTGGCAATGTTCGGCGTAAACGATCGGATGGCCGGCCGTTTCGCACATTTCGGTCGCCATGCCGAGCCCTCGAAACTGCGCAGCGACCCATTCGGCCGCGCGGCGAACGTCGGGTTTGCGCGTGCTATCGGCACTGACGCTCGGAATTCGCAGCAGTTCGCATAGCTCGTCTTCGAAACGGCCGGCATGGCCCGAAAGATAGTCGTCGATCGCGGTCGACATGCTCCGACTCCGGAATTTGCGGGAAACGAAGCGGCCTAATATAATGACTTCTCGCGTCTTCGGCCATGTTCGTTCGGTTGCGCTCCTGGGAGTCTCCACTTGTCGTCCGGTGTCGCTATGTTGCGGAATAGGATCGTGGCGTCGGATGCGGCCGTGGCGACGCCCGAGGTCGCCGAGCCTGCGGTGGAAGAAGTCCCTCAAGCCGCTCCGCACCAAGCGGTCGACGAAAAGAAGCCGCGGCCGAAGCGGCAGCCACGCTACCATGTCGTCCTGTGGAACGACGACGACCATAGCTACGGCTACGTGATGACGATGCTGCAGGAGCTGTTCGGCCATCCGCTCGAGAAAGGTTTTCAACTCGCGAAGGAAGTCGATGTCGCGGGGAAAGCGATCGTGCTGACGACGACGATGGAGCACGCCGAACTCAAACGGGACCAGATCAAGGCGTACGGCAAAGATCCCGACATTCGTGCCTGCAAAGGCTCGATGTCGTCGTCGATCGAACCGGCGCCGGAGTAAAGTGAAAAGTCAGAATGCAAAAGGCAAAACGGGCCGGAGCATTCCGACTCGTGTAGTGTCTCCCTTTCCGAACTTTTGCATTTTGCATTTCTACTTCTGACTTAATCTTCCATGCCATCTCTCCGCACCGCGACTCTCGGTTGTCGCGTGAATCAATACGAGACGGAGTACGTGCGGCAGGGGCTCGAGCAAGTGGGTTTTCACGACGCCGCCGAAGGGGAAGCGGCCGATGTCTGCATCGTCAACACCTGCACGGTGACCAACGAAGGAGACTCCAAGAGCCGGCACACGATCCGCCTGCTCGCCAAGCAAAACCCGCAAGCGCGAATCGTCGTGATGGGTTGCTACGCCACACGGGCACCCGACGAAGTCGCGGCACTGCCGGGCGTGGCCGAAGTCGTGACGGACAAGCGTGAGCTGCCCGACCTGCTCGGCCGCTTCGGCGTCGTCGACATTCCGACCGGAATCTCGCGCTTCGATTCGCGTCAACGGGCCTATGTGAAAGTGCAAGACGGCTGCATGCTCAGCTGCACGTTTTGTATCATCCCCAGCGTTCGGCCCGGGCTGCGCAGCCGCGAGCCGCAGCACATCGTCGACGAGGTGCGCAAGCTCGTCGCGCATGGGCATCGTGAGATCGTGCTCACGGGAATTCATCTCGGGCACTACGGCGTCGATCGCAACCAAGGGCTCGCGAAACAAAATTGGGTTCGGCTTTCGCATCTGCTCGAGCGCTTGGTCGAGGTCGACGACGATTTTCGTATCCGGCTTTCCAGCATCGAAGCGACCGAAGTTACGCGCGAACTGATCGCAGTAATGGCGCGGCACCCGGAGCGGATCTGCCCGCACTTGCATGTCTCGATGCAAAGCGGCAGCGACGGCGTGCTGCGACGAATGCAACGCCGCTGGGGGGCGCAGCGGTTTCTCGATCGTTGCCGGCTCGTGCAAGGCTCGCTCGACCAGCCGGCGCTGACGACCGATGTAATCGTCGGTTTCCCAGGCGAGACCGACGCGGAATTCAACGAGACGCTCCGCCTTTGCGACGACCTCGGCTTCTCGAAGATCCATGTGTTTCCGTTCAGCCCGCGGCGCGGAACTCCGGCGGCGACGATGCCTGCTCAAGTATCGCCCGAGGTGAAGAGTCGCCGGGTCGAGCAGTTGCAAACGCTCGCCGGCGAGTGGCGCGACCGCTACTATCGCTCGCTCGCCGGACGCCGCCTGCAGGTGCTCGTCGAAGGCCGGCTGACCGAGCGGCCGACGGTAGCTGCCGGCACCGCTTGCCGTTATGCGCAAGTCGAGATCGCGCAAGCAGAGAACGAAACTTCGCCCGCACGCAGCTCGCTCGTCGAGATCACGGCGGGCGAAGTCGTCGCAGGGCGGATCGTCGGACGGCTGGTTTCAAAGTAGCAGGCACGTTCCACGTGCCGTAGCCACGGTCGACTCGAAACGACCGAAGCCGACACCATCTCCGAACGACGCATGCGGCGGACGGCACGTGGAACGTGCCTGCTACGGAATCGGCCCGCCGACATCGCAACTCGATCTAGCCGCTCTCTGGGCTAGCCGCTCTCGGGGGCATTTGCTATTGTCCCGCCCCAAGCCGGTCGGCTCCGATCGGCGAGCTTCTCTTTTTCGCTCCTGTCGGAACTCCGCCATGCTGCGCTCTCGCTTCGCTTCGCTCTTAGTCGTCGGCTTTTCGTTCGTCGCGGCTTTCCATGTCGCTGCGGCTCCCGTGCGAGCGCAGTCGCCGCTGGATCGGCTGTCGCTGTTCAAGAAGCTCGACACGAATCCGGAGAAAGATTATCCGCTCGCCGAGCAAAACGGCCCGTGGTTGATCCTTTGCTCGACGTTCCTCGGCGAAGATGCTCCGACGCAAGCGAAGCAACTCGTGCTCGAACTCCGTCGCGATTTCAAAGTCGCGGCCTACGTGCATCAGAAGAAATGGGACTTCAGCGAACCGGTCGCCGGTCGTGGGCTCGACAAATACGGCCGCCCGAAGCAGATGCAACATGCCAACTATCAGAAGCGCGAAGAATATGCCGTGCTCGTCGGCGACTTCCCGACCGGCGACGATCCCGAAGCGAAACGCGTACTGGAAAAAATTCGCTTTGCGAAGCCGGCGTGTCTCGATCCGGAAAACATCGTGAAGGCGGGACAAAAGAACGCCCGCGCACTCTCGGGCTGGCGCGCGGCCGCCGCGCAGTTGTCGTCGAAGCCGGCCGATGTGAATCGTCGCGGCCCGATGGGCAAGGCCTTCATGGTGACCAATCCGATGATCGCCGATGAATACTTCAAGCCGAAGGGAATCGATCCGCTCGTCGAGAAGATGAATGATTCGGTCGAGCACGGCTTGTTGAAGTCCGGAGGAAAATACACCGTCAAGGTCGCGACTTTCCAGGGCTCTACGGTCTCGATGCCGAAGGATGTCGAAGCGATCGAAGCGGGCCGACAACAATTGAAAAGCCGGCTCGAACAAGCCGCGCTCAACGCTCATCTGCTCACCGTCGCGCTCCGCGCGAAAGGCTACGAGGCGTTCGAGTTCCACGATCATGCTTCCAGCATCGTGACGGTCGGCAGCTTCGCGTCGTACGGCACGCCGCGCGCCGACGGCAAGATCGAGATCAATCCCGAGATTCATCAGATCATGCAAACTTTCGGCGCCGATCGGAAGCCGGGACCGGACGGCCGAACGAAGTTCGAGCCGCAGAGCTTGGTCGGCCTGCAGTTCGACGTGCAACCGACGACGGTCGAAGTGCCGCAACGCACGATCTCGTCCGCCTACGATCGCTCGCGCGTCAGCCAACGCTGATCGTCCTGCCGGATCAGCGACGATTGCCCATCGCGAGCGGCCCCGGTATCTTGGGCCGGATGAATCCTACGCTCGTCATCGGCACCGGTAATCGCAAGAAGGGTCGCGAACTCGCGGAGCTCGTCGCGCCGCTCGGGCTCGAAGTGCGCACGCTCGCCGACTTCGCCGACGTTCCCACGGTCGAAGAAACCGGCCGGACCTTCGCCGACAACGCCGCACTGAAGGCGATCGGCTACGCCACGCAACTGCAAGCCTGGGTCTTAGCCGACGACTCAGGCCTGTGCGTCGATCGACTCGGCGGAATGCCGGGGGTCGACTCGGCTCTCTATGCGGGCAAGCACGGCGACGATGAAGCGAATAACGACAAGCTGCTGCGCGAGCTCAGCGGCGTGGCGATTGAAGATCGCACGGCGTATTACGTGTGTCACGTCGTACTCGCCGATCCGCGCGGAGCGGTGCGCTTTCGCACCGAAGACTACTGCCGCGGTCGGATCCTCGAAGCACGGACCGGCTCCGGGGGCTTCGGCTACGATCCGCTGTTCGAAGTCGTCGAATACCATCGCACCTTCGGCTTGATCGGCCCCACGGCGAAAGCCTGCCTCAGTCATCGGGCCCGCGCGATGCGCAAGCTGCTGCCGGAGTTGAAGCGGCTGTTGGCCGCCGGAGAGTGGACGTAGACGGGCATTCGATGTCGGTGTTTCACGGCTGATAACGACGACTGGCATTTCGTCCGGCGACGAATGATACTGGATGCTCCATAGCCCCCTAGATTTAGGAGTGCCACGCTCATGTCGGGTCTTCGCTCGCTGCTGATTGCGGGAACTTCTGCGTTCGCGCTCGTCCTCTCCATGGTCTTCGTTCCTCAAGCGCAAGCGGAAGAGCCCGCCGCCTGGGCCCAAGCGCATCTCGACGAATTCTTCACGCTCTATAAGCACTTCCATACGCATCCGGAACTTTCGCTGAGCGAGAAAGAAACCGCGGCTCGCGTCGCCGAGGAGTTGCGCGCGGTCGGGGCAACCGTGACGACCGGCATCGGCGGTCATGGCGTGGTCGCGATCTTGGAGAACGGCCCCGGCCCACGCGTGATGCTCCGCACCGATCTCGACGCGCTCCCGGTCATTGAGAATACCGGCTTGGTCTATGCTTCGACCGTGAAGACGAAAGACGCCTTGGGGCGCGAGACCGGCGTGATGCACGCCTGCGGACACGACATTCACATGACGAACCTCATCGCCGCAGCACGCTATATGGCCGCGCATAAAGATCGCTGGCGCGGCACCATCATGTTCCTCGGCCAACCCGCGGAAGAGCGCGTCATCGGCGCGAAAGCGATGCTCGACGACGGGCTATTCACGAAGTTCCCGAAGCCCGATCTCGCGATCGCTTTGCACTGCGATGCCACGCTCGCGGCCGGCTCCGTCGGGCATCGGCCCGGCTATATCTTGGCGAACGTCGACACGATCGATGTCGTCGTGCGCGGCCGGGGCGGACACGGGGCGTTCCCGCATACGACGATCGATCCGGTCGTCGTCGCGGCGCATCTGATCGTCGATCTGCAATCGATCGTGGCGCGCGAAGTGAAGGCGGGACAGCCCGCCGTCATCACGGTCGGCACGATCCACGGCGGCACGAAGAACAACATCATCGGCGATAGCTGCAAGCTGGAACTCACCGTCAGAAGCTATTCGCCCGAGGTTCGCAAGCAATTGCTGGAGGGTATTCGCCGCAAGGCCGACGCCGCAGCCGCCAGCGCAGGCGCCCCGAAACCGACGGTCGAAGTGATCGAAGGAACGCCCGCGACCTTCAACGACGCCGACCTCAACGCCAAGCTCGCCGCGACATTCCGACGCGTGCTCGGCGACGCGAAGGTGGTCGACGTAGAAGCCTCGATGGGGGGTGAAGATTTCGGACTCTTCCACTTAGCCGGCGTGCCGAGTTGCATGTTTCGCCTCGGAACGGTCGATAAACTCCGCATGTCGGGCTACGAACGTTTGCAACAGCAACCTCCTTCGCTTCATTCGGCGTTATACTATCCTGACGCCGAGCAAACGCTCGCGACCGGCATCACGGCCACCTGCGCCGCACTGCTCGACTTGATGCCCGCGGGCGGCGGCAAAAACGTTCCGACCGGTAAGACCGAACCCGCTCCGAAGACATTGCGCTAGTCGCGCACGCGAACGGCTATGAGAACTCGACGCAACTATATCTTCGCTTGGCTCGGCTACTTCGTGGCGCTCGCTGTTGCGCTGTATGGAATGACCGAGGCTCGCAAATGGGCGATGGTCGAGCTCGACACGCCCGAAGCACGGGCCCGACAACATGAATGGCAAATGGAAGCGAAGCTTCAGAGCGAAGGGAAGGGACCCGTTCGCCGTCGGCCGGTGAAGGCCGGCGAACCGCCGATGCTCATCTTGCTGCGCGACCACTTCGGCGCGGCCGCGGTAACGAATCTCATCGCGGTGACGGTCTTCTACTGGTTCCTCACGTTCGTCATTCGGGGCGCGCTGCAAGCGAAGCAGCGTTCCGACCGGCCGTCGGATGCCGAACGTGCTGCGGAACTACTCGCGCGAAGCTCGGAGTCGCCACGATGACCGAACCTCGAGACCCGGCAGCCGGAAATCCCGAAGCCCAAGCGAGCAAGGGACAGGGGAGCAAAGCCGCGGCGAACGTGCCGAATGCGAATCGCGACCGGCTTTCGGATGTCGTGCTCTACGATGACCCGGCCCCGGCCGCCGGCGGAGCGGTTCCGAGATCCGGCAGCTCGACGTCGCCCGGGCAGGCGCGACCTGCGAGCGCGGCGGCGACGCTCCCCTCTGGGTCGGCCCCCTCGATCGCGACCGCGCGCACGGCGACCCCCGTGCCGATCGCGTGGCGCATTTGGCCGGTGATCGATTCGGTTTGGGAGTTGCTCGGCTTATCGGCGCTGCTCGTGGCCGTACCGGTTTTGGTTTGGAGCTTGAGCGGGAGAACGGCGCTCACCGTTGCCTCGACTGCGGCGGTCGGGCTCGTGATGTGGCGCAACTTTTTGCCGACGATCTGCGAGATGAACGCGCTCGGCGTTACGCAACGGATCTTCGGCCGGACGCGGCGCATTCCGTGGCTCTCGATCGATCGCTACGTCGTCGGCCGCCGAGGCGTGTTTCTCACTTCTGCCGGCGCGCCGCTCGAACTCTTTCGCGGCCTCTACCTGCCGTGGGGTTCGCATCGCGACCAGATCCTCGCCTCGTTGCGGTATTATCTGCCGAACGCCGAAGACGCGAATTGACGGCCTGAGCGGTCGGAGAACGTACCGATTGCGCGGTCGGCGACCTCTCGACGGTGAGGCCTTTCGTCTCGATCGGCACGCCCAGCCGCTCCGCAGCGAATCGGAACGCGGTTTGCTCCCTTCGACGAGATCGCCCCGCTCTATTTCGCCCGGAGAATTTTGCCATGTCATCCCTCTTCGCAGTCGCGGTTCTCGTTACTTCGGTTTTCGCCGCCCCGCCGGCACCTGTCTCCGCGGTCAAAGCCGACGACATGTACGAAGGGCGCGTCGTCCTTTCGACGAAGGCGGCGCTGACGATCGTCGCTAAGAACGGCGACAACGTGACGTTCGCCATCGCGTCGAGCTGCAAGATCACGCGCGACGGCAAGCCGAGCAACGCCGAGATGATCGCTCCCGGCGACCGTGTGCAGATCGTCGCTTCGACGGAAGCAGGCCGAAACGTCGCAAACACGATCACGGCCCGCGGAGCCGAGCGGCCGATAGCCCAGCCGTTGTTAGCAAAGTTAGTCGCGGGCAACTAGCGACGACCTGATCTTCCGCAACCGTTAGCGCGCGTAAAAGCATGCCGCTTGATGAGGATCGTCGGGTCCGGCGATTCCTTCGAGCGGCGGCGGACTCTGACGACAGTCGGCATGCACGATCGGGCAGCGATCCGCAAACGGGCAGCCCGCGTACACCTTATCGGGCGAAGGAACATCGCCGGTTAACACGATCCGCTTCCGCACCCGTTCGACCGCGGGATCGGCCACTGGAGCCGCCGAGAGGAGCGCCTGCGTATAAGGGTGACGCGGGTTCGCATAGAGTTCCGCCGCCGGAGCCATCTCGACGATCCGGCCGAGGTACATCACGCCGACGAAGTCGGAGATGTGCCGCACGACGGAAAGATCGTGCGCGATGAAGACGTAGGCGAGGCCGAGCTTCTGTTGCAGTTCCTTGAGCAGGTTGATGACTTGCGCCTGAATGGAAACATCGAGCGCCGAGACCGGCTCGTCGCAGAAGATGATTTTCGGCCCGACGGCCAAGGCCCGCGCGATGCCGATCCGCTGCCGCTGCCCGCCGGAGAACTCGTGCGGATAGCGATTGAGAAACCGCGGGTTCAATCCGACGAGCTCCATCAAGCGGAGCGTTTCGATTTCGCGATCGCGACGGGTCTGATCGGTAAAGATCGTCATCGGCTCGGCGATGATTCGACCAACGGTCATGCGGGGGTTCAACGAGGCGAACGGATCTTGAAAGATCATTTGCATCGAGCGGCGAAACGGCATCATGGCGTTGTCGCCGCCGTGGATCGGAAGCTCCGTTCCTTCGAAGCGCACCGTGCCGGAGGTCGGCTTGATGAGATGCAAACAGGCGCGGGCCGTGGTGCTTTTGCCGCAGCCGCTTTCGCCGACGAGCCCGAGCGTGGTCCCTGCTTCGACGTTGAAACTCACCCCATCGACGGCGCGCACGAACCCACGCTCCGGCCGAAGCCAAGAGCCGCGCCGAAACGGAAAATGCACTTTCAGATTGCGCACTTCGAGAAGGGGCGGCGCGCCGGTGCGAGGAACTTTCACGGCGGAGTGATTGGCAGCAAGCTCAACCATGTAGCAACGCTCCTTGCGGCGCATCGACGAGCGGCAGGATATCGAAATGGCAGGCGAATCGGCCGTCGGTCGGCGAAGGGCGAAGCTCGGGGCGCTGGGTGCGGCAGATGTCTGCGGCGAATTTGCAGCGCGGATGAAACGCGCAGCCGCTCGGCAAGCGCGTGAGATCCGGCGGCTGGCCGGGGATCGGCTCCAAGCGTTCGCCGCGCGGCGAATCGAGGCGCGGTCGCGAACGGAGCAGGCCGAGCGTATACGGATGGCGCGGGCGGGCGAAAAGCTCGTCGACCGGCGCCTCCTCCACGATCCGGCCTCCGTACATCACGACGACCCGTCGGCAGATGTTCGCCATCACACCGAGGTCGTGCGTGATGAAGATGATCGCCATCCCTTGGTCGCGCTGGAGCTCACGCAGCAGTTCGAGAATCTGCGCTTGGATCGTGACGTCGAGCGCCGTCGTCGGCTCGTCGGCGATCAAGAGATCGGGATTGCAAGAGAGCGCCATCGCAATCATCACACGTTGCCGCATGCCGCCGGAGAATTGGTGCGGATACTCCAGCACGCGCTTCGACGCGCCGGGAATACCGACCCGATCGAGCATGGCAACGGCATGGTCGAGCGCTTGCCGGGGCGTATGGCCGAGGTGCAGCCGCGTCATTTCCGTGAGTTGCTCGGCGACCGTGAGGAGCGGATTGAGCGACGTCATCGGATCTTGAAAGATCATCGCGATGCGGCGTCCGCGAATCTTACGCAACCGCTCTGCCGGCATCGTCAACAGATCCGCCCCTTGAAACAACGCTTGGCCGGCGACGATCTTTCCCGGCGGCTTGGGGATCAGCCCCATCAGCGCGAGGTTCGTCACGCTCTTGCCGGAGCCGCTCTCGCCGGCGATGCCGAGGGTCTCGCCCGGCGCGATGGAAAACGAAACGTCGTCGACGGCGCGCACGATGCCGTCGTCGGTTTTGAATTCCACGCCGAGCGAATCGACGGTCAACAATGCTTGAGACATAGGTTCACGATCAGCGGTGTTTCAATCTCGGATCGAGAGCGTCGCGAAGGCCGTCGCCGAGGAAGTTCAATGCGAAGAGGGTCGTGCCGAGCGCTACGCCGGGGAAGACGACGAGCCACCAATCGAACTGGATCGGCGTGATGCTTTGCGTTCCTTCGTTGGCCAGTACGCCCCAAGAGACGTCGGGGGCTTGCACGCCGAGCCCCAAGAACGACAGGAACGCCTCGAAGAGCATCACGCGCGGAATCGTCAGCGTGAGGTAGACGATGATCACGCTCAGCAAATTCGGCACGAGATGCAGAAACACGATCCGCATCTTACTGCACCCGATCGTGCGCGCGGCCTCGACGAACTGTTCTTGCTTAAGCGACAACACTTGTCCGCGCACGACGCGGGCCATCGTCAACCAATAGATCGCGCCGACGACCAGAAAGAAGACGGTCATCCGATCGATGCGGTAATAAATCAGCGCCGCTTTCCATTCCGGCGTGTCGAGCACGGTGAGCAAGAGAATCACGACGAAAATAAAGGGCACGGCGTAGAGCACGTCGACGAAGCGCATCATCGCCGAGTCGACCCAACCGCCGAGGTAGCCCGAGATCGCACCGTAGGAAACGCCGATCACGAGCGACACCGCCCCGGCGACGACGCCGACGATGAGCGACACGCGCGAGCCCCAAAACAGTCGGGCCAGCACATCACGGCCGAGGTTGTCGGTGCCGCACCACGAAGTGCATTCCCAGCGACCGAAGAGCTTGGCGCGAAGGTGAGCCAGCGCGCGATCGAAACCGTTCAAGTCGCCGAAGCCGGCGGCGAGCGCCGCGTCGTCGACATTGCCGGCGTCGTCGATCCACGAAGCGGTCTGCAAGCGAAGCGGATGAAGAGTCGGCTCCGTGAATGAGCGCTGTGTGTCGACTCTGCGCGGAGCTTGCAGAGGAAACAACGGCGTGGCGATCGAGGCCGCCGCGAGCAGCACTAGGAAAAGCAGCGACCCGAAGGCCGTGCGATTGCGTTTCAGCCGCCGCCAGGCATCGCGCCCGAGCGACACGCCGCGCAAGCTCTTCGCCTCGTCGAGCATGCGAGCATAGTCGCGTGCGGCGTCGCTGGGCGCAACGGCTTCCGAGTCGGCGGGTGGTTCGCTTCGGGTCATGCGTCGAGTTTGATTCGCGGATCGAGCAGCGTGTAGAAGAAGTCGACGATGAAGTTCATCGCGCACAAGATCAACGTATAGAACATGGTCATCGCCATCGCTAAGGAATAGTCGCGCTGCGCGCACGACTCGACCAAGTGAACTCCCAGCCCGGGCAGAGCGAAGATCTTCTCTTCGATGAGCGATCCGGTAAGGATCCCGGCGGCCGCGGGGCCGATGTATGAGACGACCGGCAGCAGCGCTCCTTTGAGCCCATGCCGAATAATGACGGTGCGCGAGAGGAGGCCCTTGGCGTAGGCCGTGCGAATGTAGTCTTGCGAGAGGACGTCGAGCATGCCGGTGCGCGTCAGCCGTGCGATGTAGGCCGCGTAGGGGAGCCCGAGGCAGATCGTCGGCAAGACGAGTTGCTGCCACGATCCCCAACCGGCGGCGGGAAAGATCGGAATGAGAAACACGAACATAATGATCGCAAGGCCCGCGACGACGAACTCGGGAAGCGAAATGCCGACCGTGGCGATCGTCATCAGGCCGACATCGAAGAGCCCGCCGCGGCGCACGGCGGCCGTGACGCCGGCAAAGATGCCGAGCGCCAAAGCGAAGATCAGAGCGGCGAGGCCGAGCGTGGCGGAAACGGGAAATCCTTGCGCGATGATCTCGTTGATCGAGAAGTCGCGAATCTTCATGCTGAGCCCGAACTCGCCTCGGCAGTAGTTGCCGAGTTCGAGAGCGTACTGAACCGCGAGCGGCTTATCGAGGTTGTAGCGGCGATCGAAATTCTTCTTGATGTCGGGATCGAGGGCCCGATCGCTGCTGAACGGCCCCCCGGGAACGGAATGCATCAAGACGAACGTGATCGTGAAGACGACCCAAAAGATGAGCAACGTCCAAAGCAAGCGCTTGATGAGGAACGCGATCACGGCGCGCCCTCGCCGACCGGCATTCGCAGCCCCGTGATTTTCACATCGCGTTCCGCCGCGCGCACGCGCGCCTTCGCCGCTTGATCGACCGAAAGCGCCCACAGCGGATGTTCGTCGCGGAGGTTCGAGTGGAAGCCATGCACGTAGGTCTGCACCATGTCTTTCGAGACGTAGTAGTAGATCGGCATGATGGGCATCTCGCGCATGAGAATCTCTTCCGCATCGTGGAGAATGCGCATCCGTTTGACGGAGTCTCCTTCGGCGGCGGCGGCTTCGATTCGGGTCGGCGTAGTCACCGATCCAACTGGCTCGGGCCGTTTGGTATTCGCCGAGACGCACGGTATCGAGAAACGTCCCCCATTCGAGATTGCGCAGCCCGACGTCGATGCCGAGCGTGCGCTTCCAACGGTCTTGAATCAGTTCGGCGATCGCCTTATGAGTCTCTTGCGTGTTGTAGAGAATGTCGAACGCCGGGAGGCCGCGCCCGTCGGGGAAGCCGGCCTCGGTGAGCAAACGTTTCGCTTCAGCGATATTCTCCGGGGCGCAGCGGCCCGGCTCGTAGCCGGCGAGCCCCGGCGGCACCAAACTGTTCGCTGGAATCTGACCGGTGCGCGTCACCTTCTCGACGATCTCGCGGCGATCGATCGCCATCGACAAGGCGCGGCGAATGCGCGGATCGTCGAACGGCTTCTTGCGAACGTTGAAGCGATAGAAATACGTCCCCAAGATCGGCTTCGGATGGTATTGGTCGGGGCGTGTCTTCATCAAGATCGGCGCGGCCGGGGCAGGGACATCGGAAATCCAATCGGTGGCGCCGGTCAGATACATATTCAACATCGTCGTCCCACCTTCGACGGCCAAGACGTCGACGACGTTGAGCTTCACTGCCGAGCGGTTCCAATAGTATTCGTTCTTCACGAGCCGAACGCGGTCGCGAATGCGCCGCGCCTGCATGTTAAACGCACCGTTCGAGACGAGGTTTTCGGCGCGCGTCCATTGCGGCGAGCCATACGTTTCCAGGCACTTCCGATTCACCGCCGATAAAGGGTAGAAGGCGATGATATCGAGAAAGAACGGCGTCGGGTTTTCAAGCGTGAGGGTGAGGCGATAAGGATCGTCGGACTTGATGCCGACGAGCTCGAAGCTCGGCATGACCCAAGCGCTGCGCTCGATTCCCGTATCGACTCCGAGGAGCTTGTCTTCGCTCGAAAACTTCCGCAGCCGGCCGGCGATCTCGACGTGGAAGACTTTTAAGGGTTCGTCTTTGGTCGGGCCGTCGCGCAGTTCCAGTTGCTTGAGCACACCCCGCAAGACTTGCCCGCGAACCGTGTTGGGAACTCCCTCGGCGCGCGGAAGCTCGACTTCGACTTGCTCGCCGACCTCGGGCTTCAGCGTGGTGTAGCGCTTCGCATTTTTCACGTACCAAAGTTGGTAAGCGTATTCGGCGGTGGTTTCGGCAAGGAGAAACCTTTGAAACGAATACACAAAATCTTCGGCCGTGAACGGGGAGCCATCCGACCAACGGGCATCGCGGCGCAGATGGAACGTGTAGGTCTTCAGATCGGGAGAGATCTCCCAACGCTCGGCGACGCCCGGAATCGGCTTGAGCGTCTTCGGATCGCGACGACATAGGCCCTCGAACAGCGCCTCGACCACGCGTCCCTCGGGCTGGCCGGTTACCGTGGCTGGGTCGATCGTCTTGATATCGGTGCCGTTGCAGAAGGTGAGGTCGGCCGGAGGAAGTCGCTCGCGCGAAAATGTCCAGCCGACGACTGCAATCAACAGCATCACAAGGGCGAGCGGAAGTATCCTACGTCGGAACATAGGCGTTGACGCGCTAGGTAGGCGAAGCGAGGCAGGAGCACGAACTGCCGTCATGGTAACGGTTGCTACGGATGAATCTACCTGAAGAAGGGGTGGATGCCGGCGCTCGCAGAGGAGACGAATCAACCGTAATTTGCGCAAAATTATATAGAATGTAACGTCGGGGCTCTTTTATACGTTCCCTATGTTCGCTAGAATGCGAGGGACCCGAAAGAGACCGAACGGACGCAAACGGATCACATCAACGTGCGGCATTCGTCGCGAGGTGCTTCCGCAGCGGCTCTTTCTCCTACGACGCTCCTCGAGTTCGCGTGAACCCACGTCTTTATCCGCTCACGCTTCGCCGCAAGGCAAGAAGGATGCCATGATCACTATGACTGCTCCCGAAGGAAACCATACCGTCGCTATGTCGGCACCTCAAGTACCCGACGAGTTGATCGCCGACTTGGTGAAGGTCTTCAAGCTGCTCTCCGATGAAACTCGGATGCACATCTTGATGTATCTCACCCGGACCCCCGAACTGCACGTGCGGGCCTTGTGCGACTTGCTCGGCCAAAGCCAACCGGCCGTCAGCCACCACTTGGCGCTGTTGCGTTCGGCCCAACTGATCGAACTGCGCCGCGAAGGGAAGCACAATTTCTATCACCTCGTGCCGCAGCGCTTCCAAGAAGTGCTCGACTTGGTCTTCGCCCACATCCCGGCCGAGAACCGCCGGATTCGGTTCGAAGATTACGTGCTGAGCTACCAGCCGCAACGGTAACACAGCCGGCTGTAACGATACCGACTGCAACGCTTCGGCGGTTTCGCCGACGTTGCGAGGCAGAGTACAATCTACGACGGTCGCGCAGGATTTTATCCTGTGCGACCGTTTTTTATTGCCGCCGTTTTGCATTTTGCTTTCTAAGTTTTGAGTTTCCCGTGCCTTTCGTCCAACAACGCCACAAAGCCCTGGTGCCGCTCGAACGCCAGCGCGAGTTGGTCGTCGCCTGCGCGCCGCTGCGAAGTAATATCAACCTGTCACGCATCGTCCGCACGGCCGGATGCCTGGGGATCAAGAAGGTGATCGCCTGCGGCGCGGCGCGGGTGATCGAGAAGATCGCGCGCAACAGCGTCGACGACGACGGCGGCAGTCGCAAGGATGGGGAAGGGGAGGAGGAGTTGAGCGGCGTCGAGATCGAAGTCCATCGCACGTTGCCGCCGGTGCTGCGCGACCTACGCGCGGCCGGTTATCAACTCGTCGGCCTCGAGCAAACGACCGATTCGACCTCGATCTTCGACTTTCGTTTTGACCGGAAGACGGCCCTGATCGTCGGCAACGAACGCTCGGGCCTCGACGAAGACGAGCTGCGTCTGCTGCATAAAGTAGTCGAGATCCCGATGTATGGGCTGCCGCATGCTTTGAATGCCGCGACGGCGACGGCGATGGCCCTCTATGAATACTGTCGCCAGTTTCCCAGCGGATGAAGCTTCCAGCGAGTGGCAGCCGCGGGAAACGGCAGAGTCCGCGATCTTCGTACGTCTGACTAACTACGTGGGATCCTTTGCATCGGCTTTGCGTGCCGAGGCCGCTTCGTAGATTCGCTTGAGCTTCGTAATCTCCGGGCCGGCGATTCTTTGGCCGCTGCAATCGGCGAGCACGCGCTCGATCTCGCGCGAGAGCCGGCCGCTGAGGGGGCCTTCGGCTCGTTCGACATCGTCGATCATCTTCAGCACGCGCTTCATCAAGCCATCGATCATCGGGCGTTTCTCGTTTCAAAATCGTGGAGGTCGCAAAAAGCAAGCCGATTACGGACCGGTAACCGGGGTTCGCGCCGGGGGGTCGCTCGCGGGAAACGACTCTTCCGATGCCTCCTCGACGACGTCGAACGGTTGCGCGGTTTTGATCTTAGACATGAGGATGGTCACTAAGAGCGAAGAATCTACGATCCCTTTGACGGCATGCGGTTGCGACTCGGAGAGATGAATCACGTCGCCTACGACGAGCTCTTGCGTATGGCCGTCCGTGGTAAAGGCGACTCGGCCGTCGAGACATTGAATGACGATCTCGCCGGGCGTTTGATGCGTGGGAATTTCCTTACCCGCCGGAAGGACCAAACGAATAAGCTCCAGAGCGTCGGTCTTCGCCAAGGTCGCTGTTTTTGTCGTCGCCAACGCCGAGCCCAACGGCCCGACTTTCATGATCTCGCCGGAGCGCGCATGAGGAATCGCCATAAAATCCCTTCCCTTGGTTTGCGAGGAGGTGCGCAGGTATTAGAACAGGAACGAGCTTACCGGCAAACGAGTTGCAGCGGGCGCGCGTTCGTCGCCCGACCGCGGTCCTTGACCCCTTTCGGAACTCGTTTAGACTATTGAGTTTGGCTCGTTACCGTCCGTCTTTCAGTGAGAATGTTGCCGTGCCTGGAACTTGCGTCATCGGTTTGCAATGGGGCGACGAAGCCAAGGGAAAGATCGTCGACCTGCTGACCGAGGACCACGAGATCGTCGTCCGCTATCAAGGCGGAGCCAATGCCGGACACACCGTCGTCACCGGCGGACAGACTTATAAACTGTCGCTCATCCCGAGCGGCATCTTGAATCCCGATGTGCGCAACATCATCACGGGCGGCGTGGTGTTGAACCCGCCGAGCATCCTCGCCGAGATCGACGGCCTCGTCGAGCGCGGAGTTCGGGTCGACCGCAATCTGATCATCAGCGATCGGGCTCACGTGATCTTCCCGTGGCACTTGGAAGAAGACCGACTCACGGAAGCTCGCAGCAGCAGCCAGGGTGACGAAGCGATCGGCACGACGCAACGAGGCATCGGCCCTTGCTATCGCGACAAGGTCGGCCGGACGAACGCCTTCCGCCTCGGCGACCTGTTCCGCGAGGGCTTCGCCGAGCGCGTGCAGAAGACGACTGCCGAGAAGAACATCTTACTGAAGACGCTGGTCAAAGACGGCACCGCTCCGCAACTCGATGCCGTGAAGATCATCGCCGACTATGCCGCTTACGGTGCGCGGCTCAAGCCGTTCGTCGCCGACACGACTTCGCTCTTGCTTGATGCCGTCGAAGCCGATGTGCCGATGCTCTTCGAAGGAGCCCAAGGGGCGCTGCTCGACGTCGATCACGGCACCTACCCGTATGTAACGAGCAGCAACAGCTCGGGCGTCGGCATTTCTTCCGGCAGCGGCGTGCCCGGCGCGTTCTTCAAGCGGATCATCGGCGTTGTGAAAGCATACGGCACGCGCGTCGGCGGCGGGCCTTTCCCGACCGAGCAAGACAACGACCTCGGCCAACATCTGCGCGATCGGGGCAACGAATACGGCACGGTCACACGACGTCCGCGGCGCTGCGGTTGGTTCGATGCCGTCGCGGCCCGCTACACGGCGCGGCTCAGCGGTGTGACGACGCTCGCGGTCATGCTGCTCGACGTGCTCAGCGAAGTCGACGAGATCAAGGTCTGCACGGCCTATGAGATCAACGGCAAACGGGTCGATACGTTCCCGAGCCATGTCGACGACCTGCGCGACGCCAAGCCGATCTACGCGACGTTCCCCGGCTGGCAGCAAGACATTTGCGGCGTGCGCCGCTGGGAAGAACTCCCGGAGAACGCGCTGAAATACATCGCCGGCTTGAGCAAGATCTTGAACCGTCCGGTCGAGATCACCTCGGTCGGTCCGGACAGAGCGCAGACGATGTTCGCACCCGGCGCCTGCTGGACCCCGGCGACGTTCGTGCATAGCTAACTATCGAACCTCCGTCGTTCGCCGATCTTTCGCAGACGAATTCGTTGTAGACGATTTTTTTGCAGACAATGGAGTCGCCGCGAGTGACGCAATCCTTGGCCGAACAAGACTCCGCACTCGCCGACGTTCCCGCCGCTCGCCGGCCGCAGCACATCGCCGTGATCATGGACGGCAACGGACGCTGGGCGCAGCGCCAAGGCTTGCCGCGCATCGAAGGACATCGGCGCGGCGTGGCGAGCGTGCGCGCCGTGACGGAAGAATGCGCTCGGTTGCACATGAAGCAACTGACCCTCTATTGCCTCTCGAGCGAAAACTGGAAGCGGCCGCAGCAGGAACTCGATTTCTTGATGCACTTGCTGGAGCAATACCTCGTCGAAGAGCGCGCGACGCTCCTGCGTGAGAAGATCCGGCTCACCGTGATCGGCCGGCGCGAGGGAATTCCCGACTCGGTGCAAGCCGAGATGGACCGCACGATCGGCATGACCGCCGGCCATACGGGCCTGAATCTTTGCTTGGCGATCAACTACGGCGCTCGAGGCGAGATCACCGACGCCGTGCGCAATATCGCGGCAGCCGCCCGGCGCGGAGAGCTCGATCCGACGACGATCGACGAAGCGCTGTTCGAGAAGTATCTCTACACGGCAG
Organism: Planctomycetia bacterium; assembly: GCA_021413845.1. Taxonomy (NCBI): domain Bacteria; kingdom Pseudomonadati; phylum Planctomycetota; class Planctomycetia; species Planctomycetia bacterium. Next base: position 54,179 of record JAIOPP010000109.1, read on the forward strand.
GAATGTCCGACCCGGACTTACTGATTCGCACGGCCGGCGAGATGCGCTTCAGCAACTACTTGCTGTGGCAGATCAGCTATGCGGAGTTTTGGGTTACGGAGCGCTGCTGGCCGGAGTTTCGTGAAGAAGATCTGCACGCCGCGATTCGCGACTATGCCGCTCGCGACCGTAAGTTCGGCGGTTTGAACAACGCGGATCTGCTAAGCTGAAAGCCGCTGTAAGGCGCGCGATTTCGCGATCTCTCCTTCTCCCTAAAGTCTCAACATGCTCCGTTGGCGGCTCTTACTCGGTGTCTTCTTCATCGCCGTCGTGGCGGGGCTGGCGTGGGCCGACCTCCGGCTTCAGACCGACGCAGCGCAACCGCCCGGCGTTTTGCTCCTGCCGCTGGCGCTCTTGATCACACTCGCCGCTACGCAGGAATTCCTCCGCTTCGTCCGGACGCGCGAACCGCTGGCCGGCCGGTTTGTCCCTTATGTCGGCAACGTCGCGATCGTCGCGGCACCTTGGCTTGCGACATGGCTCGGCTACGCCGCTTTCGCCGGAGATTGGCAAGCGACGGCATTTGCCGGAGCCGTGATCGGGGTGTTCCTGTTCGAGATGGCGCGCTACGACAAAGACCGCTCGCAGCGCGTCGCCGAACGGATCGCGCTGTCGATCGCGAACCTCGCCTATGTCGGGCTGCTGATGAGCTACATCGTCCGGCTCCGCTTGTTGCCGTACGGGATCTTTCCGATCGTCTCGATGCTGATCGTCGTGAAGCTGGGAGACATCGGAGCGTATACGTTCGGCCGGTTGCTCGGGCGGCGAAAGATGGCTCCGAAGCTAAGTCCCGGCAAAACGGTCGAAGGGTTGTTGGGCGGGGTGGCGTTGTCGGTGGTCGGGGGGTTGGAGTCGGCCCATTGGTTCGGCATCGACTTCGCCGCCGACCCTGCGGCCTTAATCGCGTGGAGTTCGTATGCCGTGGTGGTGTGCCTGATCGGCGTGGCTGGCGACCTCGCCGAATCGCTTCTCAAGCGAGATTACGGGCTGAAAGACTCGAGTGCCTGGCTCCCGGGCTTCGGCGGCGTGTTCGATATGATCGATTCTTTGCTGCTCGCGGCTCCGGTTGCCTGGGTGTTTTGGCAAGCCGGTTGGATCGGCCCGGCCCGATTGCTCGCCCAACCATGATTGAACCAGTAGCGAAAACCAACCGCCGCTCACGCGAAACCTTGGCCGCGTCCTGCTGTAAGCCTTTTTCCAAAAAAGAGTTGCGCGATTCCGAGCGGCGGCGCATCTGGTGCTAAGCCGTGTGGAATACTATAAAGATCGGCGAACTGGTTCGCCTGGGAGCCTGGAAGCGTTGCGAAAGTGCGACGCCTGTGAATGAGCGAAGCTAGTATCTCCGTTGATGATCCGCAGGCTCTGCTGCTGTTGTTCGGCCCGCGCGATCAGCACCTCCGGCGCATCCGCGAGGCCCTCGACGTTCGCATCGCCGGCCGCAACGGTCGGATCTACATCGAAGGGGCCGAACAACCGGTTGCGAAAGCGACCGAGATCTTCGAGCAACTCAAAGCCACGGCCGCGCAGTACGGCAACGTCGACGCCGCCGATATCGAACGGGTGCTCAACGCCGTCGCAGGGATCGCTTCCGCCAATAGCGCCTCCGGCAACGGGTCGGGCTCCGGCTCGGTCGTCAATCTGCCGGTAATCGATGTCTTCAACGCCGCGCGTAAAGTGCAGCCGAAGACGCTCGGGCAGGCGAAGTACATGCGCGCGATCCTCGACCACGACATCGTCCTGGCCGCCGGACCGGCCGGCACCGGCAAGACCTACTTGGCCGTCGCGATGGCGGTCGCCGCGCTCAAGGCCGAGCGGGTGAAGAAGATCGTGCTGGTGCGACCGGCCGTGGAAGCGGGCGAGAGCCTCGGCTACCTGCCCGGCGACATGCAGGCCAAGATCAATCCGTATCTCAGGCCGCTGCTCGATGCCCTGCGCGAGATGATGGACTACGACATGCTCAAGCGTCTGCAAGAGCAAGACGTGATCGAAGTCGTGCCGCTCGCCTATATGCGCGGCCGAACCTTGAACGACGCCTTCATCATTCTCGACGAAGCGCAAAACGCGACCAGCGCGCAGATGAAAATGTTTCTCACGCGCATGGGACGCAACTCGAAGATCGTCGTCTCGGGCGATATGACGCAGGTCGATCTTCCTTCGCATACGCAAAGCGGCTTGGCCGACGCCATGCGACGCCTCGGCGGCATCGACGGCCTCGCGCTGGCGACCCTCACCGGTTCCGACATCGTGCGCCATCGCCTCGTGATGGAAATCGTCCGCGCTTACGAAGAAGGGCCTGTCGGCAAACGACAGAAGCATAGCTAAGCCATGTCGACCGGCGCTAAAAAGAAACGTGGCAGCAGTCGGGTCGCACCGCTCGACCTTCCGCCGAGCCGGCTCGCGCGGAGCCTCATGGCGTTGCAGCGTCCCGACGTCATGCTCCGGCTGATGATGTGCTTCGCCACGGCCGTCGCCATCTGGGGCATCAGCAGCGCGTGGGCGCCGGCCTTTACGTTTCGCGAGAACTACGTGCCGGTGCGCGACGTCATGGCCCGGGTAAAATTCGCGCGGGTCGACGACGTGAAAACGAAGGAGCTTCGCGAGAACGCCTTCAAGCAAGCCCCTTACGTCTATACGCAAGACCCTCGCGACCTCGATTTGCGCCGCGCCGATTTGAATCTCTTGCTCGATGAAGTCGCGGCGAGCGATAAGCTGGCCGACCTGAAGCCCGACACCTGGAAACAATTTCAACTTCCTGCAACCGGATCGGCGACGTCCGGTTCAACGACGTCCGGCACCACACCGGCTCCCGCCGCGACACCGGCCGAACTCGAAAAACAGGCCGACGACTACAAACAGTTTCATTCGACGCTCATCGCTCTCGGCGACGCCGAGAAGCGCAAAGCGGCGCTCGATGGTATTTTCGGCCCACTCAAAACGCGCGGCATTCTCACCGCGATCCCCGATCTACACGGTGATCGAAATCGGGAAAAGATCCTGATCTATCCTGCCGGTCGGACGAAGGAGTATTCGCTCGTCCCGCTCGACGTGCCGCTGACTTCGGTCCTATTGGGCGACGGCTCGGCGGTGAAGACGTTGATTCGCGAACAGCTGGGCAACTCGACTCTTTCGGATCGAGTCACGGCTTGGCTGTTGCCCAAACTGAAGTCGACGTTGTCGCTCGATGTGGTCGATAGCCTAGCGCGACAAGAAGCGGCTCGCGACGCCGTCGAAGTGCAAGAAGCGAAGTACGCCTCCGGCACGTTGCTTGCGCCGGCCGGGGTGCCGATTACGCCCGAGGCGCTGAATCTGCTCCGCCTCGAATACGACGCCTACATCACGCAGCTGCCGATGCCGCGCCGGCTCGAGCGATCGCTCGCCGTGTTTTGCATGATCTTCGCGCTGTACGTGCTGTGCGGCTATTACATGTTCTATCGCGAACGGCGCTTGCTGAGCGACTTGCTCGTATTCTGCACGATGCTCGCTTCGGCGATCGGCGTGATTGCGCTCGTGCATTGGACGACCGCCGACCCTTGGCGCGCCGAGCTCATTCCGCTCCTGCTGTTCAGCATGACGTTCGGCATCGCGTACCATCGCGACGTCGCGCTCATTCTTTCGACCTCGATGGCGATCATCGTCGCGATGACCGGCGGCGAAGGGCTCGGCGAGTTCATCGTGTTGATGGGAACCGTCGCGACCGCGGTGTTGCAGCTCGACACGATTCGAACCCGCGGCAAATTGATTCGTGTCGGCTTGGTTTCGGCGATCGTGGCGTTTCTCCTCTCGCTCGGCATGTCGCTGTTCGACGATCAACCGCTCGGCGAAACGATCCTGCGCCACGCCGGCCGCAACGCGCTCTGGACCTTCCTAACCGGTTTCCTGATGACCGGCCTGCTGCCGTACATCGAGAAGCTGTTCGGCGTCCTTACCGATATCAGCCTGCTCGAGCTCGGCGATCCTTCGCATCCGCTGATGCAAGAGCTCGTCCGTCGCGCGCCGGGCACCTACAACCACTCGATCAACGTCGCTTCCATCGCCGAAGCGGCCGCCGAGCAAATCGGTGCGCGAGGTTTGTTGTTGCGCGTCGGAGCTTATTTCCACGACATCGGCAAGATGCTCAAGCCGAACTACTTCGTCGAAAATCAAGGCATGCAAGCGAGCCGGCACGAGAACTTGCTGCCGGCCATGAGCACGTTGATCATCATCGCGCACGTGAAAGACGGGGCCGATCTCGCGCGGCAGCATCACTTGCCGCAACCGATCATCGACTTCATCGAACAGCATCACGGCACGACGCTCGTCGAGTATTTCTATCGCCAAGCGAGCAAGAAGAGCGAAGAGAATCCCGAGGTCGGCGAAGTGCAGGAAAGTTCCTATCGCTACCCGGGCCCTAAGCCGCAAACCGTCGAAACGGCGATCCTGATGCTCGCCGACTCGGTCGAAAGCGCATCGCGCTCGTTAGTCGAACCGACCCCGTCGCGTATCGAAAACCTCGTCGAACAGATCGGCATGAACAAGCTGCTCGACGGCCAATTCGACGAATGCGGCCTCACGCTGCAACAGCTCCGCGTCGTCGAGGACAGCCTGATCAAGTCGCTCATCGCCGTCTATCACGGCCGAGTCAAATACGCCAGCACGGCCTCGGCGTAAATCGCCGGCCGCTGCCCATCACGGAAGAAAGTCGCATGCCGGTTCGCGTCGATGTTGCGCTGGAGTATGAGCCGTTTCCGGTCGACGCCGAACGCTTGCGCCGCGCCGCTCGGATGATCGCCGGCGACCACGGCATCGAACGCGGCACGATCAGCATCGCGATCGTCGACGACCCTTCGATCCACGACATCAACCGCAAATTTCTCGACCACGACGAGCCGACCGACGTCGTCAGCTTCGCCCTCGAAGAAGAGCCGGGCTACCTCGAAGGAGAAATCGTCGCCAGCGCCGACACGGCAGCTCGAACCGCCGCGGAGCTGAAAGTGGCTCCAGCCGATGAACTGCTGCTGTACGTCATCCACGGCTCGTTGCACCTCGTCGGCCACGACGACCTCACGCCCGAGCCGCGCGTGCTGATGCGCGCAGAAGAGCGGAAGTATCTGGCTAAGTTCGACGTCGAATTGCCGAGCGCCGACGAAACGAAGTAGAATCTCGCACGAGACATCGTGCGGCTCGCAACGACGGTCTTGCCGGCAGCGCAAGCCGTCGGCCGTTGTTTATCGATGCTCGTTCACCGCTCGTTTGCCGCGGCTCCTCTTTCGCATTTCACCTGCATGTCGACCGAAAAAGCCGAAGCGCTGGTCTTGCGCGTCATCGAGTTCAGCGAGTCGTCGAGCGTCGTCACGCTCTACACGCGCGAGTTCGGCAAGATCAGCGGGCTCGCCAAAGGAGCGCGCCGGCCGAAGGGGCCGTTCGAGTCTGCCCTTGACCTCCTCTCGCGTGTTCGTCTAGTGTTCCTCCGCAAATCGTCCGATGCGTTGGATCTGTTGACCGAAGCCAAGTTGGAACGTCGGTTTCGATCTCACGCGACCGATCTTTCTTACCTGTACGGAGCTTATTACGTTGCGGAATTGCTGAACGATCTGACGCACGAAGGAGATCCGCATCCCGAGTTGTTCGACCTCGCGGTCGAAACGCTCGACGATTTAAGCACTGGAACTCATTCGGCAGGCATCATCGTCTTGCGATTCGAACTTTCCGCCTTGCGAATGTTGGGGCATTTGCCGTCGCTGCGCGAATGTGCGGAGTGCGGCAACGTCGTCGCGAGCGCGCGGCGCACGGCCTTCGGCTTAGCGTCGGGCGGAGTGTTGTGCGAAGCTTGTCGGCCGGGAAAGAAGCAGGTCGTGTCGTTGTCGAACGAAGCGATTGATTTATTGGAGACTTTTGCCGAGGAAGGCGAGTCGTGGCGGAGCCGCGAGATCGTCAGGCGCAATGCCGGAGAGATGCGAGGAGCGGTGAGCCAGTACATCGTCTACTTGCTCGGACATAAACCGAAGATGCACGAATATCTCGGCGTGCCCGACGCACAGCCGATCGCGAAATAAAGTAGAGTTCGACTTCACATCATTCTGCGGACGCACAAGGCATGGATGCCCGGCGGATATCGACGTTTTGGATCTTCGGCATTACGGCCGTCGCAGTGACGGCTTGCCGCGCGCCGGTCGGCGCAGCGAAGGATCCGTTTACCAGCGTTCCGCAGGCCGCCGCGAATGCGGCGCAAGCCCCGCCCGGCGCCCCGACGGCAGGCCCGCCGAAGGACGGAGTCGCGCAAGCGTCTTATTCGGACGCGACTCCCAACGAATCCTCGCCCGGCGTTTCGATTCAAGGGGCTCAGCTTGAAGAAGGAAAGCCCTCGTTTTGGGAACGAACGGCCAAGACGTTCTCGTCGGCCAACATCAAGTCGCAATATAAGAAGCTGATCGGGAAAGCGCCCGATGAAGCGCTCGCGAAGAAGCTGTACAACGAGGCGGACGAACTGTTTCGCGCGCAAAAATACAACGAAGCGGCGAGCAAGTTCGAAGATGCGGGCGAACGCTGGCCCGACTCGCTCTTGGAAGAAGATGCGCTGTATATGCAAGGCGAGAGCCTGTTCTTCGCCGATCGCTATCACGGCGCGCGCAATGCATTCGATACGTTGTTGAAAAAATACACCAACTCGCGGCATCTCGACCGCATCACCGCTCGGCAATTCCTGATCGGACGTTTTTGGGAACAGGCCGGTCGCGACAGCGCGACGTTCGCGCTCAACTTCACCGACAAGACCCGCCCTTGGTTCGACACCAAGGGAAACGGCATCAAGGTCTATGAGACCATTCGCCTCAGCGACCCGACCGGTCCGCTGGCCGACGACGCCCTCATGGCGCAAGCGACGAGCTACTTCATGGACAACCGGTTCGAAGACTCGGCCTACCACTACGAGATTCTCCGCAAAGATTACGTGCAGAGCGAGCATGTCACGCAGGCGCATCTCCTCGGCCTGCAAAGCTACATGAACGCTTATCAAGGCCCGCAGTACGACGTCATGCCGCTGAAGAAAGCCGAAACGCTCGCCGATCAAACGATTCGCATCTACGGCGGCCAGTTGCCGGCCGAGCGCCCCCGATTGCAACAAGCCAAGGAGCTCGTGCGGGCCCAGATCGCCGAGCGCGAATACGGCCTCGGCGAGTACTATCGTCGGCTCGATTACAACCGTGCCGCACGCGTTCACTACGCGAACGTCATCCGAGATTTTCCCGACACGCGCTTCGCCGAACTCGCGCAGCAACAGATCACGGCGACGGAGAATCTGCTTCCCGAGCCTCCCGACTATTTCCCTTGGCTGACGCGCATGCTCGGCCGCGACAGGCAAAACTAATGGCCGGCGCGGCGAGAACTTCATCCGCCGTGATCGTGCGTCGAGCCGTGGCCCTGCTTTCGGCCGTGTGCCTGCTCGGCTGCGCTCCGTATCGGATCGGCACCGATTCGCTCTACTCCTGCAAGATCCGCACGGTCTACGTTCCGATCTTCGAGTCGGCCTCGTTCCGGCGCAATCTCGGCGAACGGCTTACCGAAGCGGTGCAGAAGGAGATCGAGCGCCGCACCCCGTATAAAGTCGTCAGTTCTCCCGATGCCGATAGTATTCTGACGTGCAAGATTCTCACGGAAGCGAAGGGGGTGAGCGTCGAAGCGCCGACCGACGAACCGCGCGAGCTCACTTACTTTTTCACCATCGGCGTGAATTGGGTCAATCGCGACGGCGTCGTCATTCAAGAAATGACGCCGATCGCGCTCCCCGGCGCGCTCATGCAACTCATGAACACCAGCACGTTCTATCCCGAAGTGGGCCAGTCGATCAGCACGGCGCAGCAAGATTCGATGAACCGCATCGCTCGTCAAATCGTCGGGATGATGGAATCGCCGTGGTAAACGGCAGCCCGGTTCATTCGGCCCCGGTTCATTCGGCTTCGTTCTTGCGATAGAATCAACCGGATGAATTCTCCGCCGGTTACCCTTTGGCAACTTCGCACGCGCGCGATTTCGTGTCTGCGCCGGCCGCTTGTGATGGGCATCGTCAACGTCACGCCCGACAGCTTTTCCGATGGCGGACGTTTCGCTTCGACCTCGGCTGCGATCGAGCAGGCCATGCGCTTGATCGACGAAGGGGCCGACATCCTCGACATCGGCGGCGAGAGCACCCGTCCTTACGCCGTGCCGGTCGATGCCGACGAAGAATTGCGCCGCGTGCTCGATGTCGTCGGTGAAGTCGCCCACCGTACGACGGTGCCGATCTCGATCGACACGTCGAAGGCCCGCGTCGCGCGCGAGGCGCTGGCGGCCGGGGCCGAAATCATTAACGACGTGACCGGACTCGAAGGAGACCCGGCGATGCTCGACGTCGCCGCGGAGTCGGGTGCCGGCATCTGCGCGATGCACATGCAAGGGACGCCGCAGACGATGCAAATCGCGCCGCACTACACCGACGTCGTCGCCGAGATTCATGCCTATCTTCGCGCACGTCGCGACCACCTCACGTCGGCGGGCATCGCGCCGGAACGCATCGCACTCGACCCAGGCATCGGCTTCGGTAAGACGCACGAACACAACTTGACGCTCGTGGCCCATTGTCGCCGGTTTCTCGATCTCGGTTGCCCGCTCTTGGTGGGGCACTCGCGCAAGGGGTTTATCGGCAAAGTGCTCGCGGCCGAAAACGCTGCTTGGCGCGAGTCGGGCCGAACCTACGGCACGCTCGGCGTGTCGCTGGCATTGGCGGCGCAAGGGGTCCACATCCTGAGAGTCCACGACGTCGCGGCGACGCGCCAAGCTTTGGCGCTTTTCACCGCGGTCGCCGACGCGACATAATCCACTATCCGCTTGGTGGTTAAGGTTGCTCGCGAGCCCTGTTTTTCAGGCTCGCCGCGTGCTCGACCGACGTTGACGCACTGCCCCCTTTCGACGATACTCCGATTGGGCCATCTCATCTTGGGCATGGTGAGAAACGGCCGCGAATTTGCCGCTTGTTGCTGAGTTTGCTCCGACGATAGGACCGCTCGAAACCATGGCTATTGCCGAACCGACGGAAACCCGCGCCACCGACCTTCGCGACTACTGCGTCGCGGTCGCCACGCGCGCGCAAGCGGCCTCGGCCGAACTCGCGCTCGTCGCCGGTGCCGTGAAGAACGCTTGGCTTCGTCGCAGCGCCGTCGCGCTCCGCAGCCGGTTCGACGAAATCCAAACCGCGAACGCTCGCGACCTTGCCGCGGCCCCCGGTTACGGACTGACCGACGCCGCGATCGATCGCCTTAGGCTCACGCCGAAGACGGTCGAATCGATGGCCCGGGCGCTGGAAGAAGTTGCGGCGCTGGCCGACCCGATCGGCGAGACGATCGAATCGACCGTGCGCCCCAACGGCCTTGATATTCGGAAGGTGCGCGTCCCTCTAGGCGTCGTCTTCTTCATCTACGAATCACGCCCGAACGTCACGGTCGATGCCGCCGCCATTTGCGTGAAGAGCGGCAATGCCGTGATCTTGCGCGGAGGCAAAGAAGCGTTTCACTCGAACCGGCTGCTGGCCTCGATCCTCGCCCAGACGGCCGGCGAATCCGGTGTGCCGGTCGATGCCGTACAACTCGTCGACACGACCGATCGTGAAGCGGTCGGCGAGTTCCTGAAGCTCGACAAGCTGATCGACGTCGCCATTCCGCGCGGCGGCGAAAGCCTGATTCGGCGCGTCGCGGCCGAAGCCCGCATGCCGGTGATCAAGCATTTCGACGGCAATTGCCACGCCTACATCGACCCTTCGGCCGAGCTTGCGATGGCCGAACGGATCGTCGTCAATTCGAAGTGTCAGCGGCTGGGAGTTTGCAACGCGTTGGAGTCGCTACTGGTGCATTCGGCCGTGGCCGCGGAATTCATGCCGCAAATCGGCCGCGCGCTCGAGGCCCAAGGCATCGAGTTACGCGGCTGCGAAACCACGCGCAAGTTTCTTCCCCAAGCGAAACCGGCGACCGACGCCGACTACGGGGCCGAATATCTCGGACCGATTATTTCGATCAAAGTCGTCGACTCGCTCGACGAGGCGATTCGCCACATCAATCGCTACGGCTCGCGCCATACCGACGTGATCGTCACGAACGACCTCGCGGCGGCGCGCGAGTTCACCGCGCGCGTCGATAGCGCTGCGGTGATGGTCAACGCGGCGACCCGCTTCAACGACGGCGGCGAGTTCGGGTTGGGGGCCGAGATCGGCATCAGCACCGATAAGTTTCATGCCCGCGGCCCTTGCGGCCTGAAGGAACTGACGAGCTACAAGTACATCGTTTACGGCACCGGACAAATTCGCGAATAGCAGGCTGTGAACCAACGGGTTCACGGCTTGCGTATTCGCCGAAACTGCGTCGAGCAAGGAAGCTTCGATGAGTGGAGACGTTCTTAGTCAGGCGGAAGTGGAAAGCCTGCTCAGCGCGATGGAGCAGACCGCTCCGCGCGCCGCGGCACCGGCGCGTAAAGCGGCCCCGAGCGCCCCTCCGCCGAAACCGCGCGAGAAGGTCACCCCCTACGACTTCAAGCGTCCGGAGCGGGTCGGCAAAGAGCAGATGCGGGCTCTTCAAACCTTGCACGAAGGCTTCGGTCGCAACTTCGGCGCGGCCCTCTCGGCGATGCTGCGTTCGATCGTCGAAGTGAAGCTCACGAGCGTCGATCAACTCACCTATAGCGAGTTCGTATTCAGCCTCGAGAATCCGTCTTGCTTCAACTTATTGAAGGCGGAGCCGCTCGAAGGGCATCTGATTCTCGATATCAACCCGTCGATCTTATACCCGATCATTGATCGGATGCTCGGCGGGGGCAAAGAGCCGAACTCGCAAACGCGCCGCCCGCTGACCGAGATCGAGTTACGGCTGGTGCATCGCATTACGTCGCTCTATCTCGAAGAGCTGCGCAAAGCGTGGGAAAACGTCCTGCCGATTCACTTCGAGGTCGTGCGGGTCGAAAGCAATCCGCAGCTCGTGCAAATCGTACCGCCGAACGAAGTCGTGGTGCTCATCAGCTTCGAGCTCACGCTCGGCGAGTTGCGCGGCATGCTGAATCTCTGCATCCCGTTCAACTCGATCGAACGGATCGGCGGCAAGCTCTCATCGAACAGTTGGGTCAGCCCGTCGCGCAAAACGTCGACTCCCGAAACCGTGCAACGGTTGACGAAGAACGTGCGCGCGGCGCCGGTCGAGATGGTCGTCCTGCTGGCCGATACCACGATCTCGACGAAAGACCTGCTCGGGCTGCGCGTCGGCGACATCATCACGACGGAAAAAGACACCAAGTCGCCGCTGTTGGTCAGCGTCGAAGGGATGACGAAGTTTCGCGGCAAGGCAGGCGCCTTCAAAGGCCGCAAGGCCATTCGCATCGAAGACTCCGGCGAACCGGCGAAATAATAAACCGGCCGGCGCTTCGATCGTCTTGCGCGCTGCGCAAAAAAACGCTTCAGCGCGGAGGTTGGTCCACGCTGAAGCGGTTGGAATCATTCGGTTCTACTTCTGCTCCGGCTTCACGGGTAGCGGAAAGACTTCGCGAATTTTTCGTTCGACTTTGATCTCGCGGAGTGTTCCTTCCATGATCGTCGTCGGAACGAAACTCGGCGGGAACGCGCGGGGTGGAAACTCCTTGAACGTCGCCGCGAACTTAAAGACTTCGTCCATCGCGCCGTAGATCTGCCCCACGTGGTTCATCTGCCAATCCCAAAACGTGTTCGAGGTGATGTCGGCCCGCTCGAACGGGTCCTGGAACAGATTGAAGATCTTTTGCAGACGTAGCTTCGTAAAAGGCTCCGCCCAGACACCCAACGTCCCTGCCAATCGCTGTTCCGCGTACACGTACTTATAGTCCCCTTGTCGAAAGCCCACGAGGAGTCCGTCGTCGTCGGTATAAAAGAACGTATCGCGAGCGCTCTTGGCTCCGTTGTTCTTGCCCGCGGTTCCTGCGACCTTGCGCAAGAACTCCGATTGATCATGCCCGTCCAGATGCACCTTGTACGTGTTTCCGTTCGCCTCGTAGCCCTGTTTGCATTTCCCGACTATGTCGGGCTCGCCTGCTATGGAGCAAAGCGTGGGAAGCCAGTCGTTGTGGCTCATGAGTTGGTTCGTGACGGTGCCGGCCTTGATCTTGCCGGGCCAGCGCACTAGGCACGGAACACGAAACGCTCCTTCCCAATTGGTATTCTTCTCCGAACGAAAGTGCGTCGTCGCGCCATCAGGCCAAGTGTTCATATGCGGGCCGTTGTCGCTCGTATAGACGACGATCGTGTTGTCGGCGATCCCCAGGTCGTCGAGCGCCTTGAGGATCGTGCCGATCGTGTCGTCGTGCTCGAGCATGCCGTCGATGTATTCGCTGTCGCCGTGCTGATATCGCCCTCGATGCTCCGCGCGGACGTGCGTGCGCAGATGCATGCGGGTGCTGTTGAACCAACAGAAGAACGGCTTCTCCGCTTTGTGTTGCCGCTGCATATAGTCGATCGCCGCGGCCGAGGTCTCGTCGTCGATCGTTTCCATACGTTTCTTCGTGAGCGCCCCGGTGTCTTCGATCGTTTGCTTGCCGATCTTGCCGAAGCGCGGATCGACGGTCTCGTCGTCCACCTCGGTTGCCTTGCATTTCAATACGCCGCGCGGGCCGAACTTCGCAAGATACGCCGGATCCTTCGGGTAGTCGGGAAGCTCGGGCTCTTCTTCGGCGTTGAGGTGATAAAGGTTGCCGAAGAACTCATCGAAACCATTGACCGTCGGTAAGCTCGGGTTGCGATCGCCGACGTGGTTCTTGCCGAACTGGCCCGTCGCATAGCCGAGGCTCTTGAGCATCCCGCCGATCGAAGGATCGAGCTGACTCATTCCCATCGGCGCGCCGGGAAATCCGACCTTCGTGAGCCCGGAGCGGATGCCGTGCTGACCGGTAAGAAACGCCGCGCGCCCGGCCGTGCACGATTGTTCTCCGTAGTAATGGAGAAACTTGAGGCCTTCGTTAGCGAGGCGATCGATATGCGGTGTCTCGTAGCCCATCAGGCCACCGCTGTAGGTGCTGATGTTGCTGACGCCGATATCGTCGCCAAAGATGACGAGAATATTCGGCTTCTGTTGAGCCTCGACGGCTCCGCAGACGGCGATTGCCGCCGCGCAGACGAACGAAGCGAGCCGTGTGGATCTCGGCCTGAAATGCTGTTTCATGGTTACGTCCTTTCCATAAGAATCGCGATCTGGATCAGTCTTACGGAATTCAATGCTGAAAAGGCTTGATCTCATCGCAGTTGCGAACCGTCCGTTGACCGGAAACAGATACGCAGTTCGCGGCCCCCATTGCGCTCGCATGATAAGATATTTCGAGGGGCATTGCGGCGAATAAGAGCCCTTCGACGACTACCTCAATTCGACAGTTGCCCACTCGATCGTACCCGAGAATTCGAATGCTTGTTTTTAGGTGAATTCCACGGCGGAGCCGCTGCCATGCCGACCTACTTGAAGCCGATGTCGTCGAGCGGCTGCTCCACAGAGCAGAAAATGCTCCGGCAGTCGAAGCAGTTCCGACTTATGTCAAGCTCATCGTGCCGAGTACGGCCGATTGCCAGCGAGCGCTGCGGCGGCAGAGTTGGGTGACGACTTCGATCAACGTTTCGCGATCGATCGGCTTCAGCAGATAGTCGTCGGCACCGAGTTCGACTGCCGCGGTGATGCGGTCGAACGACGAATGGGCCGTAATGAAGACGACCTGCGTCCAAGCGTTGCGCCGTTTGGCGAAGCGGAGCAGCTCGAGGCCGTCGAGTTGCGGCATCTCGATATCGCTGAGCACGATATCACAATGATGATCTTCCAGCCACTCGAGCGCTACGAGGGGATCGGTCTCGGTGTGCAACTCGACCTCGTCGTGCATCTCGAGCGTAAGCACGGTTCGCAGCAAGCGAATCATCGCCGGATCGTCGTCGACCAAGAGAATCGTTAGTTTGCGCGCCGAAAAGTCTCTCATCGCCGAACCGCCCTCAAGACACCGAAGATGGGATGGGCTCGCCAGGCGCAAGCCCGTCGAAACTCTACTTCATTTTTCTCCCTTAAGTGAGGGAAATCACTCCGAATGCCCGAGCCGATCTTGACCGTTTCGACCAAATTCTGGTCGATTACTCCCTGGCGGTAAGAATACCGTAAGTCATTGCCCGACGGTCACTTGCCGTCGCACATCGCCTGAGCGACCGTGCGGAATACCCTAGGCCCAAGGTGACGCGACCTCGGACGACGGCAACGAAGTGGGCGGAGATGGAACCCGCACACTTATTCGAGGCCCGCGCCATGGAGATTCGGCTTTGGACAGCACGCCCCGCCCAGGGCCCAACCCGAACGACCCACTCGCCGCAGGCGTGCCGTTGCCTCACGGTGCCGACGGTGGCCCGACCGACGAATCGCTGGCTGCCTCCGCGGCGCGCGAAGGCTCCGACGGTCCGGCCTTCGTCGCGCTCGTCGAACGATTTCGTCTCCGTGTGTGGCACATCTGCTATCGGCTGCTCGGCAACGAAGCCGATGCCCACGACGCTGCGCAAGATGTCTTCGTCGCGCTGTTCGTGCAACGAGGAAAGTTTCGAGGCGAGGCGAAGTATTCGACCTGGGTGCATGCCGTGGCCGTGCGAACGTGTCTCATGTTGCGTCGCAGCCGCGGTCGGCGGCTACGACGCGACGGCGGCCAAACCGGAGCCGATCTCGACGCACAACCGACGACACGGCCGACGCAAACCGGCGACGCCAAACTCGACCTGACGCAGATGCTCGACATTCTCGACGAAGAAGATCGCGCGCTCGTGCTCCTCAAATATGCGGAAGGTTACGAATACGAAGAACTCGCCGTGATCTTCGAATTGTCGGTGAGCGCGTGCAAGATGCGCGTGAGCCGAGCGAGGGAGAAGATCCAGGCACGATATGGGAACGAATAGTGAGAATCATAGGTCCCGCGAAATCGCAAGCGAGTAACGATGTCGAACTGAACGCTTCTATCTCTTTTGGTTTCTAGCTTCTGACTTCTAGTTTTACCCTCATGTCCGATTTATTCGATCAACTTGCTCGCACGCCCGTGCCTCCTCCTCCGGCGGCGCTCGATCGGCGCGTGCATGAACGGTTGAATTACATCCTGCTCGCGCTGCACGTCGTCGAATTCGCGATCAGAGTCGTCCCTTACGGCCTAGCCTGGTTCGCCCGCGGAATCCTCGGCTGGCTGCATGTCGCAAGCACGGGCACGCAGATCGTCGAAAGCCGACCGCGAGAAATCATCGACGACAATAAGAATAATTTGTGACGCGGAACCGCGGCACGGCAACAACTATTCAGCAGCGTCGTTCGAGAAGGTCGGAAACGCTTTTTAATACTTCGAGAGGGTTCTTTCGGGCAGGGTCGGAACATTTCTTTTTCAGAAGGAGTTAGGTCATGTTTGCTTTCGATTTCTCCAACATCAACACTTGGAACGAAGCGGTCAGCGCTAGTTTCATGAAGACATACTTGCAGTTCGCCCAGCTCGCGCCCAACGTCGTCGCGATGGTCGTGCTCCTTGTCGTCGGCTACTTCGTCGCTCGCGTGCTCGATCGGGCCGTGTCGGCCTTGTGCCATTCGCTCGGCTTGCAGAAAGCCGCCGAACGGGGTGGGCTCGTCGACTCGATGAAGCAAGTCGGCATCGCTCGCACCTTGCCCGAGATCGTCGGCCGGGTCGTGTTTTGGTTGACCTTGTGCGTGTTTCTCTCCGCCGCATTCAAAGTGCTCGGGCTCACGGAAGTTTCCGATACGGTCGATCATCTGATCGCTTACGTGCCGAAGCTATTCATCGCGATTGCGATCGTCGTCGTCGGATTGCTCGTCGCCACGCTCATCCGCGGCATCGTCGCCACGAGTGCCGATCGGGTCGGCATCACTTATGCCGAGCATCTGGCGAACGCTTGCTATTACATTCTCGCGCTGATGACGTTCCTCGCGGCGGCCGAGAAGCTCGACATCAATTTCAAACTCTTCGAGCAGATGATCTTGATCGCTTTCGCAGCGCTGGCGCTCGGTTTCGGCTTGGCGATCGGACTCGGCGGACGTGAAACGATGGCCGGCATTCTCGCAGGCTACTACACACGTCAACGCTTGCAGAACGGCGACCGTGTGACCGTGGCCGGCATGGAAGGGGTGGTTCGCGACGTGGGCCCGGTGTCGACGACGATCGAGACCTTCGAAGACGGCCTCATTAGCCGCCACAGCGTGCCGAACGTGAAGATGATCAACGAAGCGGTGCGCTAACGCTTCGCTGGCAAATCACTCTCAACAAGTTAAGGCCGACGTCGATCGAACTCTTCGATCGACGTCGGCTGTTTTTATTTTTATTGCGTGCGCTGGAGGAGCAGTCGGTCGAGTGCCGCAAGACGCACATTCCACGGAGGCTCGGCATTCTTGCCGCTGCTTCGTGCGGCCGACCACCAATCGTAAACAACCTCAACGACCCCCGGCCGCGCCAGTAGTTCGTTGCCCCACGCTTCGGCTGCTTTCGCGAACAGCGCCGGCCCCTCGACGGAAACGACCTCCAAATCGGCGGCGGCTTCCAGCAGAGCCGGAAGCATTGCCGCGCCGACGAGTTCGAGAGGCGAGGCCGATCGGATCGGCTCGACCGGTTCGAGTTGATCCGTCGCCAGCTGACTGACCAGCCACGCTAGCCGAACCGTTTCCGGAAGTTCGCCGATCGGGTTCGCCAACACCGCCTCGAACCGGACGACGTTCGTCGCCTGATACGCCGCACCTCCGCCGCCGGTAAGAGGCGCGACGAGTGCCACGGTTGCCGACTCGACGATCAAGCTCGCGTCGGTACGTCGGCCGACGCCGGCGAGCAAGCCCGGCCCTCGCGCTTCCCACAGTTCGCGCAAGGGGCCGGTGCGCAACCGAAGCTCTTCGAGGATTTGCGGCTGAGCTTTTAGGTATTCCCGTTCGCAAGCGCCCAGCAACCCGACGAGGCGGGGTGTGAGAGCGTCGGCCCTAGCTCGGCCGAAAAGCTTTGTGAGAACCGTGTGAGCGAGATCGCGAGGTGCGTTGAAACTCGGTGCGAGTGCTACGAGCTGTGTGAAAAACGGCTGCGGGTCGATCTGCTCGGCCGTGAGAAACGACGCGAGCGCCACCACTTCTTGCGTCAGCGGGGTCGCCGTAAAGTCGGGCTCTTGCAAGGCCCAGGTTTCTCGTGCGACGGCGTAGTAGCAAGCGGATCCGAGCCCGACGTGCCAGCGGAGTTGAGTCGTCATAAAATTTTACTCAGCCAGGTCGAGAACCGGTCGACCGCCGGCGAAAGTCGGTTAAGATAAAACGCCTTTCGACGTTGCAAGAACTTATCGCTGCTTCTCAACGTAGATTCTACGTTACGCAGCTTTTCGAGCATGCCGCTCGTCCCGATCGTCTAGGAGCCTCCAAAGAAAATGCTGGACCAACAAGTTGCCCCTTGGACGACCGGTGATGCCGCCGAATTGTACGACGTCGATCGCTGGGGAGCAGGATACTTTTCGGTCGGGAAGTCCGGCAACCTCCTCGTGCATCCGACGAAAGACAAGTCGCGCGCGATCGACTTGAAGGAACTCGTCGACAATCTGCAACTTCGCGGCATCGACTTGCCGATCTTGGTCCGCTTCGGCGACATTCTCAAGCACCGGCTCGGCGAAATCCACGAAGCGTTCCAGCGCGCGATCAAGGAATACAACTTCAACGGCAAGTATTGCTGCGTCTATCCGATCAAGGTGAACCAGCAGCGGCAAGTAGTCGAAGAAGTGCTCGAGTACGGTAAGCCGTACAACTTCGGGCTCGAAGCCGGCTCGAAGCCGGAGCTCATGGCGGTCGTCGCGATGGCCGACAACGACACGCCGATCATCTGCAACGGCTTCAAAGACGCCGAGTTCATTGAGATGGCGATGCTCGCGCAGAAGATCGGCAGGCAGATTATTCCGGTCGTCGAGAAGTATACCGAGCTGCAACTCATTCGCCATTATGCCGCCAAGGTCGGCGTGCGCCCGCAATTCGGCATTCGCGTGAAGCTGGCGGCCAAGAGCACCGGCCGCTGGCAAGGCTCCGGCGGCTACCGCTCGAAGTTCGGGCTCACGGTCAGCGAGATTCTCCGCGCGCTCGACGAACTCAAGCGCGACGGCATGGAAGATTGCTTCAAGCTCCTCCACTTCCATCTCGGCAGCCAGATTCCGAACATCCGACACATCAAGCAAGCGCTCAACGAAGCGGCGCGGATCTACGTCGACCTTCATGCGCGCGGCGCCGGCCTGCAATATATCGACGTCGGCGGCGGCCTCGGGATCGACTACGACGGCTCGCAAACCAACTTCGAATCCAGCACCAACTACACCCTGCAAGAATACGCCAACGACGTCGTCTACCACATTCAAAGCTTGTGCGACGACGCGAAGGTGCCCCATCCGACGATCGTTTCCGAAAGCGGTCGGGCCGTCGTGGCATACCACAGCGCGCTCATCTTCAACGTGCTCGGCGTTTCCGGACTCGGAGACGAAGAGATTCCGCAGCAGCTTCCGGCGGACCTCGAGCAGCCGCTCGTCGATCTGCACGACACCTATCGCAACGTCTCCGCGCGCAATTTGCTCGAAGCGTATCACGATGCACAGCAAGCGCTCGAACTGGCGATGAACCTGTTCAGCGGCGGCTATCTGCCGCTCGATCAGCGCAGCTTGGCCGAGAATTTGTTCTGGGCCATCTGCCGCAAGATTCAGAAAGCGGCGAAGCAGCTCGAGTTCGTTCCGGAAGACTTGCAAGGCTTGGATGCGCTCTTGAGCGACACCTACTTCTGCAACTTCTCGCTCTTTCAGAGCATGCCCGATAGCTGGGCGATTAAGCAGTTGTTTCCGGTGATGCCGATCCATCGCCTCGCCGAACAGCCGACGTCGAACGCCGTGCTCGGCGACATTACTTGCGACTCTGACGGCAAGATCGATCAGTTCATCGATCGTCGCGACGTGAAGCGCACGCTTCCGTTGCACAAGTTCAACGGCGAGCCCTATTATCTCGGCACGTTCCTCATCGGGGCGTACCAAGAAATCCTCGGCGACATGCACAACCTGTTCGGCGATACGAACGCCGTACACGTCGGGCTGTCGGCGACGGGCGAAGTGGTGCTTGAAACCGTGATCGACGGCGACACGGTGCGCGAGGCGCTCGAATACGTCGAGTTCGACGTGAACGTGCTCCTCAAGAAAATGCGCACCGACGTCGAATCGGCAGTGCGCGAAGGCCGACTCGACTTCCAAGAGTCCGGCAAGCTACTCCGCTTCTACGACGAAGGCTTGCAGGGCTACACTTATTTGGAAGACGCGAACTAAGCTCTTCTCCCCGAAGGAGAAGGGTCAGCCCGCCAAGCGGGTGATCTGGTCGGTTTCCAACTCCGCAACATCCGTCGCGCGATATCGGTACTGCATCACGTAAGCGTCTTCCGTCGTGTCGTCGTAGAAATCTCGCAGCACGCTGACGGCCTTGAAGCCTTGCGAGCGGAAGAATAGTTGCGCGTCGAGGTTCGTCTCGCGCACTTCGAGCATGATGCGGCAGCGGCGCTGCGCCGTCAGTTTGCCGACGAGCTTCGAGAGCATTCTCGCGCCGACGCCCGAGCGACGATGCGCCGGGTCGACCGCGAAGTTGAGCACGTGCAGCCGGTTCTTATGCAGTTCATAGATCATGTAGCCGACGACGCGGTCGTTCAGCTCGGCGACCATGCCGATGCAGTTGCGCTGACGCAAGCAGCGGATGAATTCTTCTTCCGACCACGCAAACTCGAACGTCTCGGATTCGATCTGAAGAACGTCCGCCATATCGCGGCGAATCATCCAACGAACGTGAAAACCGACTTGTTGTCGGGCGTTGCTCATACCGGCCTCCTTCCATGGCGGCCGACGTGAACCGACGGCGTCCGGCGACGCTCGGTCAGGTCGGAACTGCACGCTTCGATTTCGCTCCGCGGCATCGATTCGTGCGGAGGCGTAGGGTATCGGAACGCTCGGGACGCGCCAAGATCGATCCACGACGACGCCCGCGCGACGCAACCATGGTGCTACGCGGAGACTTGCGCCGATTCGCTAAAGGCCGCGCGAGGCGATGAGCCCCTGCCCGAGCTTCAAGGTTCGCTCGCGCACGCGGCGCAGGCTCGGATGCACCCGACAACCGACCATCGTCGCCAAGATGATCCAGCCGACGATTTCGGGCCGCAACAGCAAAATCCAGGCGATGCCGGCGAGCATTCCGTAAAGCTGCGGAAAGCGCAACGCTCCGTCGGCTCGTAAGAACAACCAGACTAGAAAAGCGACGACGGCGCACAATGCCGGCAGCAACAGCAATCGTCGGGCGAGCGTTTGGTCCCAATCGACCGTGCGCAGGTCGAGCTGCGACGAGTCGCCACGAATCACGGCATAGGTCGCCCCGCGCGCATCGAACGACAGCGAGTTCCAAAGCCGCGTCATGTCGTCCGGCGTTCGACCGGCCGCAGCGGAAGCCTTCGCTTGGAGTTCGAGGCCGGATTGCTTTTTATCGGAAGCATCCAGCGCATCGCGCCAAACACGGCGGAGCGCTTCGTTTCGTTCGACATCGAGCCGCTCGGCAAGCTCGCGGCGCACCTCGGATCGGCGGGTTAAGATCGGCGCGAGCCAACCCAAAGCGGAAGCCGAGCCATCGGCTGCGAGATCGGTGCCGACGTCGTCGAGCGCCGAGAGCCGCTCTTGGAGCGTCCGTTCGAGCGTCGTGCCATTGATGTCGTCGATGCGCGACGTGGCATCGAAAGCATCGGCTGAAATCGTCCAAATGGTCCGCTCGGCGCGAAGCTGCTCCCAGCGGGGCACCACGACGGCGGAGCTTCCTTGCCACGCGGTCTCTTCGGAAGCAGCGCGGCGATAGAGCACTTCGATCCAATGCGGCATCTGGTCGGAAACGAAATTCACGCGCCATGCGGCATCGCCGGCCGGCAGCAACGTCGTCGCGCCGCCCCCGGCGGTGGCATAGAGGATCTGCATTTCCGGCGGCAACTGCAACGTGCCGTAGCTCGCGCCCGCCGGCTCGACGAGAAACGAGCTCGCACCGAAATAGGCTCCGCCGCTCTGTCGCAATACGCGATGTTCGGCCAAACGAATATATGGCCGACCGTTCCCGCCGCGCATCGTGCGCAGCACGGCTTGCGGGCGAGGTCCGGCGACCCGAAACGTCTCGAACTCCTCCGCGGAAGAAGCACGCCCACCGGCAACCGGCAACTCCGCGGCACTTAGCTGCGAAGTTTCCCAACGTATTGAATTGGCTCCGGCGTGTTTCGGCAAGCGGAAGAAATGCGTAACTCCGCTGAAGCGGCGGAGCAAGACAACCGGCAACGGCTCATCGCGGCGCACATCGACCAGCCCTGCACGAACGGTGAACTCGAATCGGCCGGTGATCGCTTGCCGCGGCCGAAGCAATAGCCGGCGCTTCGTCGACTCGCGCGACGTAAGCACCTCGTACGGCATCGACGGAACGATCGCCAACGGAGTCGCCACTTGCGGCGGAAGCTCCAGGCTGATGTCGTCGAGCAAACCTTGCTGGACATCGATCGTCGTTTGCAAGTCGTATTGCCAGCCGGCTCCTTCGGGCACATAGGTCGAGATGAGCCGAGCCGTTGCCTGGCGAGGGTTTTCGGTGATCTTCAGAATTCCTGACGGTGCTTTGCCGTCGAGACGAAGCACGATCGCGGTGCGTGCCGACACCGACGCGAGTTCGTTTCCTTCAACTTTCTGCGGCGTGATTTCCACCAGCTTATCGACGGCGACGAGCACCTCGGGCAAGCGTGCGATGCGCACGATGCGCTCCATCGACACGGCCTTCCCCAGCGTGAGCAGCGGCAGCGACAGTTCTCCCGTCGCCGACGGCAAGATCCGACCACGAAGCGTCAGGCGATGCTTGCCTCCTAGCGGAGCACGCAGGAAGACGAGTAAAGTTCCTTTATCGTCGCGCGACCAGCGGCCGGCTTGCCCGGCCGACTCGTCGTCGGCTTCGGCCACGACGATCGAATCGACTTCCAGATTCTGCGGCGCTTGCAATTCGTGGTGGTAGATCAAACCGTCCTGCACATCGACGTCGGCCTCGAGCAAAACTTCGATCTGTCGCCGACCGGCAATCAAGGTCTCGACCTGACGAACCGAAGTCTTCGCCGGCTTCGGCCTGACCGAGAGCGCCCAATCGACTTCCGAGGCGGTACGCTCGAATGCGGTCTGCGGCATCACTGTCTCCGGCCCCCAGACCTTGATGAATTCCGGGACCGCGATTCCCTTCGTCCCCGCACCTACGACGACGGAAGAGGTGAGCAGCGGATCGACGCTCACGGCGAATAACTTGAGGCCGGGCAACTCCTCGGCTAATCGCAGCTCGGGAATGCGCAGTCGGCCGATGCTCGTCGAACCGGTGAGCAAGAACGAGACTTCGACTCGCTCTTCTTTGACGATGGGCCGGGTGAATTCGACCCGAATGCGTTGACCTACCGTCGCTTGTTCGGAGGTGATCGGCGTCTGTTCGACGTCGCTGATGAGCGAGCCCGGATTGCGCTTCGGCAACCACTGCAGCCGTGGGTCGGCAAGCAAGAAGACTTCCTTCAAGCCTCCGGCCGGCGGACGAATAACGAGGCGATAGTCGACCACGACGGAGCCCGGCCGCACCTTGAGCCACATCAGCCGATCGATCGAGCTTCCTGCCGTAGCGCCGATGGGAGCATCATTCCAATGCAGCGCGAGCTTATCAGTGGGCAGCAACCGCACGGTCGCTTGGCGTTTGTCTTCCGACCATACGAGCGGGTCGGCCGCTTGGGCGACCCCGAGACTCGCCAACGGTGCGGGGAGCGCGATCTTCAGCACGGCATCATTCAATCTCGGCACGGCGATGCTTACGCCGGCGCCGATCGGAGCCGACTTCGCGGCCGGCTTAAAGATGATCTCCAGCCGACTCGGACCTGCTTCGAGCGCTTCATAGGTAAACGATTGCCCATTGGCCGAGCGGCGCACATCGATCAACCGCCCGTCGGCAAGACCGGAAGCAGGAGTCGTGTCGTTCGGAACACCGAGCGGGATTGAAATTTGCGCGGGAGCTTGCAGCACGCTCAATTCGATCACGGCGCGAAGTTCCGAAACCACTAGTCGCGATAGCTCGGCATCGCGCGCGAGCGAAATGCCGTATTCGGCCTTCCGCAGCAGAGCGCCGGAAGGCTTGCCGGAATTCGAGCGCTCGGCATCGGCTTGAAGTTCTTGAAGCAAACGCTCGGGAACTTGGTATCGATCGCCGGTCGGCTTGCCTTGCGCATCGACGGGAATAAAGATCGGAACGGCGGGCCGCAGCGGAGCCGCCGGAGCGACCGGCCCGGGCGACGCGGAGGCTGGAGGCGAGATCGTCGTACCGGAAACCGGAGGGGCGAGGATCACTTGAGCCTGAGTAGGCGCAGCGAGCAAGCTTAACGACGCCACGCACATCAGCAGCGGCGCGGCCGTGCGCGGCACCAAAGGACGCGAATGCGAACGGACGACAGCCGGCTCGACTGCGACTCCTAAGCCGGTCGAACGCGACCGCCGGCGCGACGGCAAGATCAACGCGACGACGATGCCGCCCACGAGCCCGATGAGCGCCGAGGTGGCGAAGACCCCGATCCACTCTGGAAGCGCCAGGGCTGCGGCTGCGATGGCAGCGAGTACAGGTAGCAGATAACGGCGCCGGGCTGCCGACCAACCGCGACCGATGACGAACGCAATGACGACGACGGCGAAGGCGATCGTCGGGGGAATTTCGCGGCGAATGATCCAGAGGCCGCGTGTCGTCGCCGGAGTCGCCAAGACGTAGTCTTGCCCGGGGGGCAAGTCGGCAATCGCCGGAGCGGGCTCATCGACGTGCGGCCATGCCGAAGACGGAACCGTTTTCCACATTGCGATCGAAAGAGGAAGCTGCGGCGTCGTCGCGGTATCGGACGTCGGCAGTGCAAAGACGCGCAATCCGTTTTCACGCTCGTAGGCTGTGTTGGAATCGGTCGTCAGCAAGAGCCCGAGGCGATCTTGTGCGACGATAAGGCTCGATTCACCCAGTAAACGCCGACCGAACAGCAAAGGATCGGCATCGACGACGATCGGCATCGCGATCGGCGTAGAGGCGACGATGCCGACTCGGGCGAGCCCTGGCGCGTCGAACCGCAACGGAGGTTGATCTGCGGAGCGACGTCGCTCGACTTCGACCCACAGCTCGGACCAAGTCGGCACGACGGGGTTCTTGGCCCGTTCGCCGGCGACGACTCCGAGCATCCTTACGAGCGGCGCGGTGTCGATCGCTTCGCGTCTTAAGGGAAACTCGCCGAGCGTGAGCGGCGTGTCGAACGTGGTCGATTTCTCCGGCGGCACCAGCGGACCAAGCAATTTGCGCAACGTCGATTGCCGGTTGCGCGCCTCGATCGATTGCAAGGCGGCATCCGTCGGAGCGTCGTAGGCGAGCGGCAACGTCATGTCACGCGTCGTTCGCAAGATCGGCACATCGACCGAGAGCTCGGCCAGCTCGATCAGCTTGATACTGCCGGCCGTGAAGTCGGCGGTCGTGTATACGACCTCGGCCGTCAGCGTGCCCAATGCGTCGGGCAAAGGGATACGGGCCGAAGTCCGGCTGTCGGGCTCGATGTCGCGGCCGGCGATGCGGATCGTCGCTAGCCGATAATGGTCGGGCACATCGATTCGGACATGTCCGGGCGCGAAGGTTTGCAGGAATAACAACGCGCGATGCGCAAGCCGGCGATCGGCGACGTAATCCGAATGATAGCGCAGCTCCCAGACGACCGCTCGCGGAACCGTCGACGACGACGCCGCGCGTACGACGGACAATGCCGGAGCAGTACCATCGTCGGTGTGGGCGGGATCGTAGCGAAATGCGCCGCGAATGCGCGCCGCGGCGATGGCCGCAGCGCTCGGCATAGGCATGTTCGCCGCATCGACCGGGAGCGGCTTAAGAGTTCGGTTGCGAATCTCGATCGGCAGAACGGCGTCGGCGGAGATCGAGACCGTCCCCTCTTGCGTTTCGGCATCTTCGATCGATGCCAACGTGACGCCGACCGCCTCTTTCCACGGAGTCGTGCGGATCGCGGTCAGGACGGCGTCGCCGGTCGGTGGGCGGCGGAACGTGATGTCCCAAAGTTCGATGTCGGGCGAGGCGACACCTTCGTTTTGTTTCACCCGTTCGGCGATGATCTGCCCGCGCCGCTCGTCGCCGAGCGACCATTCGATGCTTCCCGACTTCGCCGGCTCCAAGCGAACTCGCACACGGCGCAGCGGGAGCTTCTCCGGGTTGCGAAGTTGAATGTCGTAACGCTCGGTAAGTTCGCTCGACGTGACGCTCGCCGCGATCTTCGTCTCCGCATTCAGACGCAGCGTGCGCGGCTCGACATCTAGGCGCCAATTCTCGACCGAGTTGCGCAGATCGAGCAGATAGTCGGCGCGAAAGTCGCCGAGCAACTCGCGGCGCAACGGATCAAGCTTCGCCAAGCTGATCGCCGCGGTGCTTTCGTCTTCTTGATGAAGCTGCAACTTGAGTGCGTTCTCACAACGCACGGCCACGATCGGGTCTCGATTTTCGACCGCCGTGAATTCGACGAAGCGCAGATCGTCGCGAGTGAATTCATCGCCGCTGTTGTGATGCTTCAAACGACCGGCAATCGTGACTCGGAGCGGCCGTTCGGGCGACAACGGCTGCGCAAACCGCAGCGACAAGATACGCTTCCCTTGTTGCGACTCCGACAAGGCCCAATCGCGGAGAGCCGTCGAAGGGACCGTGGCGACGGAGTCGACGATCCACTTCGAAGGAAGTTCGGCATCGAGATGAAACCGGTCGCCGAACTCCACACGCACTTCCGAGCGCAACTCGGCGAGAATTTCTTCGTCGAACATTTTCAGAAGCGTGACACCTGTCGCGCGAACCGGCCGATCCATTCGCTCGAGTAGTAGCTCCGCGGTCGCGTCCGGAGTGAAACATTGCAAGTCGATCGCTTCGCCCGAACGATTGCCGGCGAGCGGGACGGGACTCGAGAACGAACAGTCGCGAGGATCGATGCGCACCAGTTGCAACGGCGACGGAACGGAGAGGGTGAAGACCGCCTGCTGCCAAAACAAACCAGGTGTGCGGAGAATCGGCAACGTGATTCGCCGACCGACGACGAGCGGCGCCACGGCCTTGAGGAACAGCGTTCGATTCGCTCCCTGCAATGCTCGATCGAATTCGATCGTAATCTTTTGTCGGCCGCCGGTCGGCGCGGGAGCCGCGATCCACGACAGACGCCGATCCGTCAGGCGTGCATCTACTAACGTCAACGTCGGATCGAAGTTGAGCTCGATCTTATCGAGAGGCGACTGCAAGGCATCGATGCGAAGCTGCGCCGTGACTTCAACGCCGCGCTCCGAAAACTCATAGGCCACTTCCTGACGCACCAAGTTTTGCTGGCCGACCAGAGCCGGGTCTTTCCGTTTCGCCAAGCGCAGCTTGAGCCTGCCGCCGGCCGAACGGATATTCCAAACGTTCATCCCATCGACGGCCGATACGGGCCCTTCGACGACATAGTCGCCACGTTGCACATCGAATGTCGCCGGCAGCCGAAGCGAGAGAGATGTCGCTGCGCAGGGGGGCGTATCGAGCGGAATCAGGATTCCTTCCGATGCGTCGCGCACGGTTCGGAGCTTCCAATCGAAAGCCAGCACGCCGCTGCGCTCGACCAACACCAACGGATCTCCTTCGGCGGTGCTGCCGAACTGCGCGACTTCGCCCGAGGGAGACCAACGAGCATTGGCAACGCTCGGCGACAACGGCGACAGCCGAATCGATTGCATTCCTTCGCCGTCGTGACGGAGCGTGAACTCAGCGGTCCCCTGGAGTTGCGAATCGCCGTCGAAAGTCGCTTGCCAGCGACACTCGACGATCTGTTCCTTCGTCGGCGCGACGGAAGTCGCGACGGTGGCGAGCGCTTTCTTGGCAAGTTCTTCGAAGTCGCGCGCGGCGATCGGCACGTAGCGCTCGTTCTGAAACGGCCAGAGATGAATTTGATCGAGCGGTGCGAACACGCGGCGGAAGCGGGGAACGTCGTCGGCCGAAGATTCCGCGGCCCGCGATGCACTGCACCAAGCCGCTACGACGTAGACGATGACGACCGCTGCTCCGTGTCGCGCCGAAATTCGCCGTTGCTGTTCGCGACCGGTCATCCGGATGTCCCCGACCCAGAGGCCGATACCGGAATGTCGATCGCGGCCGTCGACGCAGGCGGAGGAACGAATGCGGCTGTGATCTTCGTGCGTGCCGAACTGCCCGGCACGGCCGATCCCGAATCGTTCTTCCTAGGAACGGCGCGTCCGTGTCTGCGCACGAAATTGCGATCGAGCAACAGAGCCGTGAAAGCGAGGACCGCGCCGAGAGTCGCGCCTTGAATGGCGATCGGTGCGAAGCCGGGAAACATGGCGCCGCCGGCAGCCACGCCGATCGCCAGCAAGATCAAAAGCGCCGGATGACGAAGCCACGTGAAGTAGAGCAAACACAAACAATAGACCAACACGATGCCCGACGCACCGAGCACGATGACCGTGCGGCGAACGGTCGTGGCGGAGAATTCCGGCGCCGCGCCGAAACTACTGAAGAGATAAACGTTGGCTCGTTCGGGAAGCGGAGTTTCGTGGCGCGCGCCGCACCAGTTCTCTAAATCGGCTTGCGAGAGGGGTGGGCGACGGACCAAGAAGATGCCGTCCCAAGTCCAGGTATATTCCGGAACATAAGCGTCGGAAGCATCGAGCAAGTATTGATCTGCGACCAGCGCCACTTGGCGATACACGTTGCGTACGGCGGCGACGTGCTCGATCGTCGGTGGATCGAACGTGGCCCAAGGGCCGAGCTCGGTCGCCACGACACGATAACGCAAATCAAGTACGAACTCCCGCTCGCGAGCGTTCGCGGGGAGGCGCAGCACCAAGCTGCGTTGCGAGATCGGCTCGGCGAAGTCGGCGATCGAACCGTTCACGGTCGCCGTCGCACCCGTAGCGCCGGCGGGAAGGCGAAGCTCGACCGTCGGGGCGCTCGAGGTGAAGCGAAACACGGCCCGTTCTTGACGAACCGAGCCCATCATGATCGTTTGAATCCAAAGCCGCTCGACGAGCGCATCGTTGGTCGGGGCCGGGTCGTCCCAGCGAACACCAAGCATCGTCTCCGGGCCGGCGGCCGCAGAGCGAAGCACGAGCTCTCGACGAGCGCCGGTGGTCGTATCTTGTTTATCGGGAGCTTTGCGCCAAGTTTCGTCGAAGTGCTGGATCGTGAGGCCGGGAACCTCGACGATGCGCAATTCATTTTCGTCGAGCTCGCCATCGACCGGCGCAAGGAGCGGAATGCGGAGTGCGACGCTGGCTTGCGCCACCGCTTGCTCTTCCGGAATCGGATAGCTTGCCGTGATGTCGAACGTGCCGAGCCGCGCAGTCGGAAGATGTACGCGAATGCGTGCGGGCTTATTCGGGTTGCCCGCGTCTTCTTCGACGACGACCCAAGAGATCGGCTCGCCGGCGAGTTTCAATTCCAGTCGACCTTTATCGGTGAGCCGAATGGGGACGTCGAATTCCAGCGCGTCGAGCCGCTCGCGCGTCACGATATACGTGAAGGTCTGTCGCGCTTGTCCTCCCTCGCGCGAAAGAGTCAGCTGCGAGTTCGCACGGACATGGATCCGACGCGACAGGGAACGAACATCGGCGGTGAAAGTCGCATCGGCCGAATCGGCGGAATAAGACCAAGAACTTCCGCCACCGGCCGATTTCACGTCGCTCCGCTTGCGGCGCGTGAGGCCCGTATGCAATGAGTCTCGTGGCGAAAGTTCGACGTTGTCGGCAGCTTCGACGGTGAACGTCGCCGGGCCGACGACGTTCGCTTGCGGTTTGGGGAGCGCGAGCGAGATCGATTTTACATCGGCCGGAAGCTCGCGATGCGCGCGTATCTTGATTTCGAAATCGCCGATCGAGGGCTGCAGCAACGCGATCGTCAACGGATCCGACTGCCCGAGTACAACGGCTTTCGTATTAACGATCTCGGCCGGCCCGACTTCATCGACTTGCCAATCGAGCATCTGGATCGGCAACGCGAAGACCTTCGCACCGCCGACCCGATATTTGAGCTTGGCCGTAAGGAAGGCGCTTTTGGGGGTGATATCGACGACATATTCGGGATCGATCGAGACGCGCGTCTCGCGCGGCACGAGCCGAGCCAGCAGCGAAAACGGACGACCGTAATACTCGAAGATCGAGGCCCCTTCGCGGCCGCGCAGAAACTCGGGAGCCGCATCGACTTGGCGCACGCGGCTGCGCTCGCCCCAAAGAATTTGCCAGTCCCCTTCGACGACGACCCCGAGAAAGCCCCACTGGCGCACGGCGTCGAGCACTTCGAAGCCGCCGAAGTCGAACATGTTTTGGCCCCCCTTCGATTGCTCGAGCGAGCGGAGGGCCTTGAGTTTCACGGTCATCGATTTCGCCGAACCGGAAATGCGGCGAACTTCGACGACGACCGTACGATCGGTTTTCGATTTCGGCGGCTTCTGCGTAAATTCGATATCGGCGAGCTTTTCTTCCACCAACACGGACGACGGCGGAAGCTGAACCTGGAACCGATCGAACTCGCCGCCGAAACTATTGACGGTCATCTCCGTTTCATACGAGATGCTGCGCGCATCGACCACGGCGAGGACGTCGGCCTTGGCTTCGAGCAACACTTGAATGCGGCGCGAAGCGCTTTCGATGACGCCCCAGGTGAGTTGAAACGCTCCGCCGACTCCCGACGCTTTGATACGGCTCCCCTTCGGCTCGGCCGCAACGGAATCCAACACGGCTCCCGTCGAGACCTGCGCGACGACGTTGACTTCCGGCACCGCCAGCGCCAGCGACGAAGTCCACGCGCGCGGCAAGCTCAATCGTAACCGATGCTGACCGGAAACCTGCTCCAAAGCCGTGACGGTCTTCAACGTGATTTCGTGCGGTTGGTCCCCGGCTCCTTGCAGCCACACGGCATATTCACGGCGCTCGGCATCGAACTGCAGCGCGAACTTACCCGGGCCTTTGTAGTCGGCTTGCTTCTCGAGCACCGCTCCTTGCAAGTCCAGCGGCACGCGAACCCAACCGGCGGCGTCGACGAAGACGACGAACTTCACGTCGATCCGCGCATAGCGATCGTCGGCGGTGCCCGTCGCCGCGAGGGCTTCGAATCGGTAGTCGGGCTTGCGACGTTCCGTAGCTGCTTCATCGCGCCGACGGATCATCTGCTCGAACTCTTCGAGCGAGAACCCAACGACCGGCTGCAAGTTGCCTCCCTTATTCAGGAAGTAATACAGCGACGGCTTCGCTTCCATCGCACTCGGCGGTTGGTCCGGCGCGGGTAAAGTGATGGCCGGTGGGACCGGTGGCGAAGCCGGGGCTGGTGCCGGCGGGGTCGGCGAAGGAGCTTGACCCTCTGTGGACACGGGAACTGGAGCGGGAACGATTGCCGGGGCCGGAGCGCCGGAGGCGGGTTTCGCCGTACCAGCGTCGGGAGTTTGCTGAGCCGAAGCCGTCTGCGGCGCGAACGGGCCGAGCGCAAGCAACATCGCGATCGACAGCAAGAAGGGCCCGAGCGTTCGAGGTGGCGACTGCACGATCGGAAGTACCGCTTGCTTGGCAATGAGTCGCTGAAGCGACGAGATGTGGAGGCCTGACGACGCATGGACGTAGAGCCATCGAGGTCGGCCACCGAGATAGTTGCCGAGCACTCTCAACACTTGCCGCTCATCGACGAGAGGTTACGCGCATGTCGATATATTTTAACCAGCTTGCGCAACGTCGCAAATCATTATTCCGCTTGCGCTTCGGTATGGTCGCTACAACCGGCACGTTCGGGCACGGTGAGGGCTTTTTCCGGTGCGGCAAGTCGTGAAATCACGACTTTGCCCGACGATGCAGCAAGTCGCTCAGTTCGCGGTGGAGCTCCGGGGTGGAAGCCGCGACAAAGCGGGGTTTCGTTACGTCGGCCGGGCCGCCGTCGTAGCTGGTAAGAATTCCACCCGCTTCCGTAACCAGGAGATAACCGGCGGCGACGTCCCACGCTTTCGTGTCTTTCGCCCAATAACCGTCGATCCGGCCGGCAGCGACATAGCAGAGATTCAGCGCCGAGGAACCCATCCGGCGAATCGCTTGCGCATGATCCATCACATTCAGAAAGTCGTCGACCGAAGGATCGCCCCGACCGACGCCCGGAGGGAAACTCACCGCGACCAAAGCCTTCGACAAACTCTTCACCGCGCTGACCCGCAATGGCTTGTCGTTTAAGAAGGCCCCTTGGCCGAGCGCGGCGGTGAAGCAATCGCCGGCCATCGGATCGAACACGATACCTGCCAACAACTTGCCGCGGCATTCGAGACCGATGGAAACGCAATACTGCGCGAGCCCGTGCACGTAGTTCGTCGTGCCGTCGAGCGGGTCGACGATCCAGCGATATCCTTCTTTTCCCACGGTCGACATGCCGTTTTCTTCGGCCAAGAAGCCGTGGTCGGGAAAGGCGTCCATGATGATCTTGCGAACGGTTTCCTGGCTCGCGAAATCAGCTTCGGTAACGAGGTCGGCTGGTCCTTTTTCAGTAACCGCGAAACGGCCGGCCCAATCTTGGAGCACGGCCCCGCCTGCGAGCGCTGCGTGGCGGCCGACCTTCAAATACTCCGCCAAATGAGGATCGAACGGCTCCGGCAACATTTCTGGCACGACGACGACCTCGTGGGGCTTGGTATTTTACAGTGTGCGGCGATTATAAGGATTCTCAACGTTTTGTCCCTGCCCCTTGGGGGAGGCGGTCCAAAATGCGGGGATCGGCCGATTTCCGGGAAAACGCTGGACTCGCGCCGGTGGGTTGCTAGGATACAAACGCCGCTGAAGCCGGTGCGGCAACGCCCGGCAACGCGGCCTTCATCGATTTTGATACGGAGTGACGTCGCCCGATTTCGCTCCGACAACCCGTCTCTGTTCCGGCCCCGTCGTCTCGCCTCGCAGTGAGCGGCGGGGTTTTTTTATTGCTCGGCAACGGAATCCCACCTTCTAAGCAGCGAACTTTTTTCGGCTGCCGTTCATACCCGATGAGTAAGACACCCGGCCCTTGGCAGCTTGACGGAACGAGCGGTCGCTTAGACATCGTCGGTTTCCAGGCCACGCTCGATCTCGCGCAGCCTCGGCTCGGCCTGCGAATGGCAAACTCAGCGGCAGCGGTTCTCGGGCTGCAACTCGGAACTTCACTTGTCGACTCGAGCGCAGTCGAGCCGGCCGAGTCGTATGTGCGTGGTGCCGACCTCGTAGCGACGTACAACCAAACCGAGGCGCGGCCGCTGCGCGTACAGGCCTATTGGCATGTCGCGGCTCTCGCGCATTCCTTCGTCGCGCGCGACGCCCGCCTGATCGAACTCCAAGTCTCGATCAACACGACGCTGCTCGACCTTCGGCCGACGATCGACGTCGTCACTCAGTTGAATTCGCCGGTCGAAAAGCTCACGTTCGGAGAAGCCTCGGCTTGGCTCGTCCGCTTCGCCGATCGGCCGTACACCTACATCGAAATTCCCCACCCGCGCGACTGCGCACGAACCGCTTTCGAGCCGGCCGCCGCTGGTCGCACGACGCTGCGCCATACGCTATTCGGGCGGAAGCTCGAAAAAGGGGTCATCATGCGCGGCCGAGTGCGCGGAGCCCTCGTACCGCGCGCAGACGATGTCGCTACGGCCGAAGCTCTGGTCGACGATCTGCTCAACGCCGCGCCTCCGCTGACGACCTAACCGAAGACCTAAACCATGCCGTAGTGCCGGCTTGGTCCGTCGCTTGATTGTGAACCGCGGCCCGTTGCGGTACGATCATCGCTCTCCCCCTGGATTTAGGTAACGCCTTATGCGCAAGGGCCTTGGGGTCTCGCCGGGCGTGGCCGTCGGTCAGGCTTACTGCGTCGACGAGATCTTCGTCCATCCGCTGCACACCCAACTCGCCGACTCCGAGGTCGATGCGGAGGTCCGTCGCTTCGACGATGCCTGCGAACGAACCGTCGTCGAGTTGCGCGCCTTGCAGCAGAAGGTCGTCGCGCAGGTCGGCGTCGGCGAAGCGGCCCACTTCTACGCGCAAGAAACGGTCCTCCGCGATGCCGGCTTTCCGGCCAAAGTGCGTCGGGAAATCATCGAGAATCGCCGCCCTGCGCCGGGTGCCCTACAGAGCGTCTTGAAAGAGTACGTCGATCTCCGCGCTGCGACGACCGATCCGTTTCTCAAGCGCCGGCTCAACGATCTGCGCGACGTCGTCATTCGCTTAAGCGGCCATCTTTCGCCCGTGCTGACGATCAACGCCGATGTCGTGTCGGGCCCGGTCATCATCATCGCGCGCGAGTTGCTGCCTTGGCAGATCATCGCGCTCGGCAACTTGCCGATCGCCGGAATCGTCACGCAGACCGGAGGTCGCACGAGCCACGCGGCGATCCTCGCCCGACGTCGCGGCATCCCGGCCGTTACCGGAGCGGCCGATATCGTGGGCCATTGCGGCAACGGCGACCTGCTGATCGTCGATGGTCGCTCGGGAACCGTGTTCGTCAATCCCGACGCCGAGCAAGAGAGCGCCTACCGCAAGCTCCAGCGCGAATACGTCGACTTACGCGGCCAACTGGCGGCGAATCGCGATCGTCCGACGCGCACCGCCGACGGAGTCGAACTCGCTCTTTTGGCGAACATCAACGGAGCCGACGATGCCGGAACCGCCGCCTCGATGGGGGCTTCCGGCGTCGGCCTCTATCGCACGGAGTATCTCTTCCTCGCGCACACTTCGGTGCCGACCGAAGAAGAGCAATTGGAGAACTATCGTTCGGTAGTCGCCGCGGCGCCGGGCAAGCAAGTCGTCATCCGCACGCTCGACCTCGGCGGCGACAAAACGATTCCTTTCCTCGGCCACGATCGAGAAGCGAACCCCTTTATGGGCTGGCGGTCGATCCGCCTCTCGTTCGAACATCCCGAGTTTTTTCTGACGCAAATTCGCGCGATCTTGCGCGCCGCCGCAACTTCGGACGCGGCCGATGCCGATGTGAAAATTCTCTTCCCGATGATCACCACCTTGGAAGAAATTCGCCGCATTCGCGCGATGGTTCGCAAAGCGGGCAAGCAATTACTCGCCGAGAAGAAGGCCTTTCGCTACGTTCCGTTCGGCATCATGATCGAGGTGCCCGCCGCCGCCTTTACGATCGAGTCGTTGATGCGCGAGGTCGATTTCGTTTCGATCGGCTCCAACGATTTAGTGCAATACCTGATGGCGGCCGATCGCGACAACCCGAAGGTAAGTCATCTGTGCGAGCCGCTGAGCCCGCCGGTGTTGCATGTTCTCTCGCGCTTGATTCAAGCGTGTAATAAGGCGGGAAAACCGGTGACCCTTTGCGGCGAAATGGCCGGCCAGCCGCGCGCGTTCGTCGCGCTCTTGGGGATGGGCCTGCGTTCGTTCAGCATGAGCCCGGCCTTGATCCCGACGATCAAAGACCTCGCCGCGCATATCAGCATCGAGCAAGCGAAACAGATCGTGTGTGAAGTGCTCGAACAAAAGACGACCATCAAAGTACAATCGCTCTTGAGTCGCAGACTGCACGAGCTTGCCCCGGCGCTGGAAGCGCTGGAATCCGCCGATTAATTCATGGGGGAGTTGCGGAAATGAAGTATGTCCAAGATTTCACAAATCGCGCCAGGCGACGCGATTGCGGTTTCGCGGCAGCGTTCATTCCGGCGCTCGCCATGTCGTTCGTGAGTGCCACGTTTTCCAGCGGATTGAAAGGTGCGGAATTGAAATATCCTGAAACTCGGCGCGGCGAACAGATCGACGACTACCACGGCACGAAGGTCGCCGATCCTTATCGCTGGCTCGAAGAGCCCGACAGCGCTGCCACGCGAGCCTGGGTCGGCGCGCAGAATGAAGTCACGCAGCGCTTCCTCGGCGAAATTCCCGAACGGGCCGTGCTCAAAGAGCGACTGACGAAGCTCTGGAATTACGTTCGCTACGGCACGCCGACGGTTCGCGGCAACCGCTACTTTTTCTCGCGCAACGACGGTCTGCAGAACCAAGCCGTGCTCTACGTGGCCGACGCGCTCGACGCCGAGCCGCGCGTGTTGCTCGATCCGAACAAGCTTTCGACGGAAGGAACCGTCGCGCTCACCGGATACGAGCTCAGCGACGACGGCCGACGGATGGCGTATGGGCTCGCCGCGGCCGGCAGCGACTGGCAAGAATGGAAAGTCCGCGACGTCGACACCGGTAAAGACCTCAACGACGTCATTCGTTGGGTGAAGTTCTCCGGCGCTTCCTGGACGCACGACGGCAGCGGCTTTTTCTACAGTCGCTACGACGAACCGGCCGCCGGCGCCGCGCTCACCGGCCAGAACTATTATCAAAAGCTCTACTTCCACAAACTCGGCACGCCGCAAGCCGACGATCGGCTCGTCTATGAGCGCGAAGATGAAAAAGAGTGGGGCTTCGGCGGCAGCGTGACCGACGACGGGCACTACCTCATCATCAACGTTTGGCGCGGAACCGACCCGAAGAATCAAATCTTCTATCAAGACCTCACGACCCCCGGCGCGAAGGTCGTCCAACTGCTCAATGGATTCACCGCCGATTATTCATTCATCGGCAACGACGGGCCGATCTTCTATTTCCGCACCGATCTCGATGCGCCACGCTACTGCGTCGTCTCGATGGATATTCGCACTCCGGATACGCTGCATAATGTGATTCCGCCACAAGAAGGGGTGCTCGAAGGAATCTCCCTCTTCGGCGATCGCTTCATCGCGACCTACATGATCGGCGCACGAAACGAAGTGCGCGAGATCTCCCTCACCGGATTGGTAGGCAACCCTATCGAACTGCCGGGCATCGGCTCCGTCGGTGGTTTCGGCGGCCGGCGCGATGCGAAGGAGACGTTCTACTCCTTCACCGGCTTCACGACGCCGACGATCATCTATCGCTACGATCTCACGACGGGCAAGTCGACCGTGTTTCGCAAAGCCGAAGTCGACTTTCAACCCGAAGACTTCGAGACGAAGCAGATTTTTTATGCCAGTCGCGACAGCACGCGCATCCCGATGTTCATCACCTACCGCAAAGGGCTCAAGCTCGACGGCTCGAACCCGACGATTCTCTACGGCTACGGCGGCTTCAACATCTCGCTAACGCCCAGCTTCGCGGCCGGCCGCATTGCGTGGCTCGAGCAAGGAGGAGTGCTGGCGATTCCCAATCTGCGCGGCGGAGGGGAATATGGACGCCGGTGGCACGAAGAGGGCATGGTCGAGCGAAAACAAAACGTGTTCGACGACTTCATCGCCGCGGCCGAGCGCCTCATCGCCGATGGCTACACTCGTCCCGACAAGCTCGCGATCTCGGGCGGCAGCAACGGCGGACTCTTAGTCGGCGCGTGTCTCACGCAACGGCCCGATCTGTTCGGCGCGGCGGTGCCCGACGTCGGCGTGATGGACATGCTCCGCTTTCATAAGTTCACGATCGGTTGGGCCTGGGCCTCGGAATATGGATCGTCGGACGATGCCAAGCAATTCGCCGTGCTCCATAAATACTCGCCGTTGCACAATCTGAAGTCGGGCACGAAGTACCCTGCCGTACTCGTCACGACGGCCGACCACGACGATCGTGTCGTCCCGGCGCATAGCTTCAAGTTCGCCGCGGCCTTGCAAGCCGCGCAAGCCGGCGATGCGCCGACGTTGATCCGTATCGAAACCAGCGCCGGCCACGGAGCGGGAACGCCGACGACGAAGCAGATCGAAAAACTCGCCGACACGTATGCGTTCCTCAGCCGCGTGCTGAAGATCGAGCGAAAGAAATAAGCATGTCGAACCAGCCTCGCAGGATCACCGAATCGGAAGTGCCGCTGCCGCGCAATCGGATGATTCCGCTGCTCGTGGCGATCGTGTTGATCCTGGCTGCGCGCTATTATTCATCGCGACAAGCACCGGCCCCGATCGATCCGCCTCTTACGGCGAACCAATCGGAAATCGCGCAACCGACGCCGACGGCCACGCCGGAACCGATCTCAAGCCCAATCTCAGACCCGATACCGAAAGCCGCGCCGAAGATTGCGCCGAAGGCTTCCGCACCTCCGGCCGTCCGACCAACGACGACTACGCCGATCTCGGCGAACACCAAAGTCGATTCGCCTCTGCTGATGCGGAATCTTTCGTTGCGCGATCAAGACGGCCGCGTCGTCTATCGCGGCGACATCGATCTTCGTCCGGTTTTGGAACGGATCGATTCCGGCCGACGGTTGCGGTTCTCGCACGATGGCTCGACGTTTCAAAATCGCGAAGGCCGGCTTCCCAAGCATCCCGCAGGCTACTATCAGGAATGGGTCGTCCCGACGCCGGGCGAAGACGGGCCGGGGCCGCAGCGAATCGTCACCGGAGCTCAAGGCGAAGTTTGGTACACGCACGATCACTATCGCAGCTTCCAGCGCATCCCGGTCGCTACTCCCTCGAAGAACTTGCAGCAGGACGATAACCGATGACCGACGAAGCGACCGACCAAGTAAAACCGGAAGCGAAGACCGGCTTCGAGTTCCTCGAAAAACCTTCGACCTATCGCGACGCCGAGGCACTCGTCGTCCATGTGCCTGTCGCAGCGCGCGGTAAGCAGAAGGTACTCGGCGCGCTGGCGAAAGGGCTACGGTTCCCTTCCTACTTCGGCTGGAACTGGGACGCGCTCGACGAATGCCTGCGCGACCTTTCGTGGCTCGGCGAAGTGCGCCGCATCTCGATCGTCCACGACGGCCTGCCGTTTTCCCCTCGGGCCGACTTGTTCTATCTCTATCGCGATCTGCTCGCCGAAGCAGCCGCCGCGCAGAGTTCCTCCGCCGAGCCGCGCACGTTGAAAATCATCTTTCCCGCCGCTTCTCAGCCGCTTTTCGAGGCCTAACGCCTCCGTTGCCGCACCTTCGCTTGCCGCGCTGCGTAGAATGAATTGCGTTCTCGAAACGCATCGACATTGCGTGCTGCATGAAAGGTGTCCGAGCGATGAACAAACCCTACTCCGACGAATTCGAATGGCGCCGGCTTCAAGCCGGCGACGAACAAGCGAGCAACTCCCCGCGCAATGAACCGACTGCGAATCGCGCTCGGCCCGAGGCCGGCGGCGGCGACCAGGACTTGCTCGACGCCTACTCGCGGGCCGTCATTACCGTCGTTCGCCAAGTCGGGCCGGCGACGTTGTCGATCGTCGGTCGCGACGACGAGCCTCCGCGCGGCTCCGGTTCGGGTCTCGTTCTATCGAGCGACGGCTACGCGCTTACCAATAGCCATGTCGTGGCCGGGCGTGCGCGGTTGCGAGCCGTTACCGAAGAAGGGGACGCCATCGATGCCGAGACCGTCGGCGATGATCCGGCCGTCGACCTCGCGCTGTTGAAGCTCAAGTCGCGCGATCTCCCGACGCTGCCGTTCGGCGAATCGGCGTCTTTGCAGGTCGGGCAGTTGGTGATCGCGGTCGGTAATCCGTTTGGGTTGCAATCGACCGTATCGACCGGCGTCGTGAGCGCGATCGGGCGTTCGATGCGCGGCGGCGATGGGCGGCTCATCGAGAACGTCGTGCAGCACACCGCACCGCTCAACCCGGGCAATTCCGGCGGCCCGCTGGTCGACTCGCGCGGCAGGCTCGTCGGCGTCAATACGGCGATCGTCGCGCAAGGGCAGGGGCTCGGCTTCGCCGTGCCGGCCGATACGGCTCGCTGGGTCGTCGACGAACTGACCAACTACGGCAGAGTCCGACGTCCGACGCTCGGCATCTCGATCACGGTGGTGCCGCTCCCGAAGCGGCTCGTACGCGATCTCGATCTCTTGAGCGATCGAGCGGTACGCGTCGTGGAAGTGCGGCGCGGTGGTGCTGCGCATGCCGCGGGACTGGAAGTCGACGATCTGATCGTGAGCGTCAACGGACGGGTGGTCCTTTCGTCCGACGACTTGCATCGCCTGCTCGGCGGGCCGGCCGCCGATCGCACGTTGCTGTTCGGAGTGGTGCGCGACGAGCGCTACGAAGAGATTCTCGTTCAAGCGAGGCCCGCGGTTTAAGGGGAGTCCGCCGAAGGCTTGTCGGGCCCGAGCGACCGCTGCATCCATTCGGCCACGGCCTGCGACTGCGCGTCGTCTCTAGCTGCGAGCGTCGCGGCGACACGTCGGCGGCGCACTTCGCTTTGGTTTTGATTCAGCTTCCATTTTCCTTCCCAGCGCTCGACCGTGATCCGGAAGCCGACGATTTGCTTTACCAGCGCTTCGCTCAGCGCCGAGGTCGGGTCGAACTCCCAGGGTTGCGGCAGCGCTCGTTCGTAGAGCGCGACCGAGTCGCGCAAGATCCGCCGTAGCTCGAGCGGATCTTCCGTAAATTCGATCGTGCCGTACGCATGCACCGCGATGTAGTTCCACGTCGGCACCGTGTTCGGCTCGCCGTACCAAGTCGGGCTCACGTAGGCATGCGGACCGTTGAAGATCACCAAGGCGGTCTGACCGTCCGAATCACGCCATTGCGGATTGCTGCGGGCCATGTGCCCGACGAGCGACGCTCGACCGGTCGCTACATCCGCAGCGGAGTCGCGGCGAAGATGGAGCGGCAAGTGCGAAGCGAAAGGGAGTCCGTCGTGCGAAGTGACGAGCGAGGCGAAGCCGTTTCGTTCGACGAAGTCGAAAATTTTCTCGTGGTCGGTCTCGCGAAAATGATCGGGACTATACATTCGCCGAGACTTTCATTTCGAGGGAAGAATGAGGGGGGGGCGGTTCGAGGCTAGACTATGCCATACCGTCTGTGGCTGCCACTTCGACGCTCGAATTCTCCTTAAAAGAGCCGACTGCCCGACCGAGGTTCGCTCGTTTACAATGTCGCGATGCAACTTTCTCTGATGATCACTTGCTTGGGAGATGTCGTTCGGCCGGAGGTCGGCAAAGCGACGGTGCGGCTCTTGCGCAGGCTCGGGCACGAGGTCGATTTCCCGGCGGCCCAGACTTGTTGCGGCCAGCCGTTTTACAATTCCGGTTTCAAGGAACAGGCCCGCGACCAGGCGCAGCACACGATCCGCGCTTTCGCCGGCGAGCGAACGGTCGTCGTGCCGTCGGGCTCTTGCGCGGCGATGGTGAAGGTCGAGTATCCGCACTTGTTCGAGCCGGGGAGCGAGTGGCATACACGAGCCGTGGAGCTAGCAAGTCGGACATTCGAATTGGCGGACTTCTTGGTGAACCGGCTGGCGGTGATCGACGTCGGAGCGAAGTTCGACGGGAAGGTCACCTATCACTACGCGTGCCATCTACGAGGTCTCGGCTTGGCGGGCGAGGCCGAGCAATTGATTCGCGCCGTGCGCGGAGTTACCTACGTTCCGCTCGGCCACGACGATCAATGTTGCGGCTTCGGCGGATCGTTCTCGGTGCGCTATCCCGAAATTTCCAACGCGATGGTCAGCGATAAGACGCGTTGCATCGAGGCCACGGAAGCCGATGCGGTGGTGAGCACCGATGCCGGATGTTTGATGAATATCGGCGGCAAGCTCCATCGCGACGGCCGGACCGTGCGCGTGTTGCACTTGGCCGAGTTGTTGGAATCGCGCTAGAGCTCGGGCCGTGGCCCGGCGTAAAGCAGCGAGCAATCGTCTAACAGGCTTGCACGCGCGCCGCCGAGCGGTTCCACTCTCGGACATCGATCACCGCTCGAGTTGTTCTATTTCGGGAGTCGGACCGCCATGAGTTATACGCCCCGCATTTTGGCTTTTGCCGGTAGCTTGCGCAAGGATTCGTTCAATAAAAAGTTGGCGGCGATCGCCGCGCAAGGGGCGCGCGAGGCCGGTGCCGAAACGACGGTCGTCGACCTGCGCGACTTCCCGCTCCCGCTTTTCGATCAAGATCTGGAAGCGGCCGAAGGAATGCCGGCGGCCGGCCGGCAACTGAAGGACCTGTTCCTCAAGCACGATGGCTTGCTGATCGCCTCGCCCGAGTACAACAGCTCGATCACGGCGCCGCTCAAGAACGC
The DNA here is from genome assembly GCA_021413845.1 of Planctomycetia bacterium. Lineage (NCBI taxonomy): Bacteria > Pseudomonadati > Planctomycetota > Planctomycetia > Planctomycetia bacterium. Next base: position 95,262 of record JAIOPP010000109.1, read on the forward strand.
GCTCGATTGGGTCTCGCGACCGTCGGCCGCCGGCGAGCCGGGCCTGACGGCTTACGCAGGCAAGACGGCGGCGATCGTCGCGGCGTCGCCCGGCGCGCTCGGCGGCTTGCGAGGGCTCGTTCATCTGCGCTCGATCCTGGGCAATATCCAGGTGCTCGTGCTGCCCGATCAGATTGCGATCGTGAAAGCGCACGAAGCCTTCGGCGACGACGGACTGCTGAAAGATGCGAAGCAGCAAGCGGCGGTGCTCGCGATCGGTGCGAAGCTCGCCGCGACGATCGCGAAGCTCAAAGCTTAATTTGCGCGCAGAGAGCGAGAGCGCTAAAAAAGAAGACGCCCGTCGGCTGGGTCAAAACCGACGGGCGTCGCAGGATTTTCGATGCGTCTCGACAGGTTCGTCTCGGCGAGTCGGAACTACTTCGCAGGGACCGCGCTTTCGATGACCGTTTTCTTTTCTTCGACGATGACCTTATTTGCATTGGTCCGTTCGTCGACCGGGCCGAACTTCGGAGTCGGCACCGCGGTGTCCATCGGCAGGCTCGGAGCGGCCGTGCCCGACGACGTAGCGTTGCCGCTACCGTAGGTCGACGGAGCCGAGTTCGTCGAAGGAGCAATCGATGGTGCAACGGTCGGCTCTTTGCGAACTTCGCCGGTCGAAGCCGCCGGAGCCGGCGTCAGATAGATCGGGTTGCCGCAAGCGTCGAGCGGCACTTTGTTCACGACGATATGCGGCACGCGGTAAGTGTACTGCACGGGCACGCGCTTCTCGACCACATGCGGCACTTGCACCTTCTGCACGACTTGCTCTTGGCGGCAGACGCGGACTTGTTCTTGCTCGACTCGTTCTTCTTGCACCATCTTCATCGAGGTGACCGGAACTTTCTTCACGACCTCCTCGGTGATCATCTTGCAAACTTGAACCGGAGTCTTCTTCTCGATCCGTTCGACGACTTGGCGATAGGTCGTAACGGGGACCTTGCGAACCTGCTCTTCGGCGATCATGCGGCAAGTTTGCACCGGCACTTCACGCACCATCTCTTCGTTCATATAACGCACCGTTTGCACCGGCACGCGGCGAACTTCCGTACGGGGCACCATCGAGGTCTCGGGCACTTGCGCCGTGACGACGTTAGGCTGATAGATGGTTTGCGGAACGACCGTGGCCGGAGCTTGCATCGGAGTCCAATGCAGGCCGCCCCGTTGATAGGCCGCGGCGCCGGTGAGCGGATCGATCGCGTAACCGCGCTGGTTCCAAGCAAGCCGCGTGCGCACGGCGCCCGGCTGCACGGCGTAGTTCGTCACATACTGGCCTTGGTCGATTTGCACGGGGCGGTAGGTCGTGACTTGTTCCATCACGGTGTAGGCTTCTTCGCGCTCCGACGTTTCGTAGACCGGGCGTTGCACGGTGTAGCGCTCTTCGCGCGTCGACGTTTCCCAGACCGGGCGTTGCACGGTGTAGCGCTCTTCGCGTTCCGACGTTTCCGGAATCTGTCGCACGACGTCGTAGCTTTCGTCGCGGATTTGCGTTTCCCACACCGGCTTCTGTACGGTGTAGCGCTCTTCACGCTCGGATGTTTCGTAGACAGGCTTCGCGACCATATATCGCTTTTCGCGGGTCTGCGTTTCCCAGACTGGTTTGAAACTGGTCACTTCGCGCTCTTCGTACACGGTTTCGTTTTCCAGACGATACGCGGTGACGGCGCGATCTTCGTAGACGGTTTGATAGTCGAGGCGGTACGTCGTCGTCGGAATGGCGACAGGCGGCGTGGCGCACGATTGACAAGATTGGCCGTAAGCCGAGCCGGTGTGGTTACCGACGAAACCTGCGGCGGCGCATCCGGCAGCGAGGAACGAGAAGAATTTTTTCATACAAGCATGACCCCTACACGACACTTCGATGTGGTTAAACTCGCGTTTTGCATTCGGTCGAGAAGCGGCGGCTCTCCGAGCTGCGCTTCGCAACGTCTGCGTCGTGCATCCGTGCGCTCGACTTCCATACGCAACTTCGAGGCCGGCCGTTCACGCTATCGTGCGAATCTCGTCGAGCATGCGCTGCACGCTACGAATTCGACACCGGGGAGACGTGATGCGGTCGATCTTGCTTTGCGTCTTTGCCACGCGCGAGTCCCTTGTCGCGAGGCCTCTCGTTAGCAGTTTGCTAATGAGAAGGTCGGCTTGCCCGCAGATCGCCTGAGCGCTCCGAAAATACAAGCCATCTAAAACATAGCTCGGAAACGCCGAAGAAGTGCGTAAAAATCCTCAAGATTTCGCGAGCCTGAGCCGCAGGCGGCACAGCCTGCGCAATCGTTAAATTCGCCGGCGGTAGTAGCGCAAGCAGCGGAATCAGCGAGGGTTGAAGCAACTCTTCCGAGGCGAGCGGCCGGTGTGAACCGGCCGTTTCGGTGAGACGCGTTAAGTTACGGCGTCGAGATCGATGACGTCTGCCGCGCAAAAAGTGACAGATCCGTGTGAGGCTTCGAAGTCGGCAACTTCAACGCCCAGGTCGTCCCATTGGCGGTGTCGAATGTCCAAGATGATCATTCCGTTCGTCGGCGCAGGAAACCCTTCTCCGATCACTAATCGTCGAGGTCGGAAGAATCGAAGACGACGAACCGTCGATTGTCGCCTAAGAGTCAGGTCGAGAAATGAATTGCGACAATCTTCGGGATCATTTTGGTAGTCGAATCGAATGATTTCGTATTCGTGTGGCCGATCGATAATCGAATGAATCGGGCTATCACCGTAGGTGTCGGTCATATGATCCTAATCAAAGCGATATACAAGGGCGAGTCGGCATCGATCGCGGTGCCCGGCGTGTTATGAATTTCGGCTTCGCCTCGTGCGTTGCGGATCGAGGTCACGAATCCTTTCGTGCTTCCCGGCAACCAACTTCCGTAAGTGTGCCAAGTAAGAAACCAAATCCGATCGCTCGGCATGGAGTCGGCTCGTAAAGTCATTTGGGCGATGATCGATACTACTTAAGGCGAGCGGCCGGTGTCAGCCGGCCGGTCACATTGGTGCTTCTTTAAGCTGCGCAATTACCGGCCGGCTGACACCGGCCGCTCGCCTCGGATGAATCGTTCGCCGCTTCTTACGTCAAACCCGGGAGTACTCCTTCGCCGCAGTAGTCCGGGTTGCCGAACTTCGTGAGGCGATGGCCGAAGGCGTGGGCGAGCGAGAGGAGCAGCCGGTTGTGCGGGAGCTTTTTGAGCTTGAGCGAGCGGCCCATCTTGAAGCCGAGGCCGCCGCCGACCATGACGAACGGAATGTCGTCGAGCGTGTGCGAGTTTCCTTTGCCGAGCTCGTTCGTCCAGACGATCAGCGTGTTGTCGAGCATCGTGCCGCCGCCTCCCGGCTCGGGTGTCTTGGCAAGTTGCTCGGCTAGGTAAGCCACCTGCTCGCAGTACCATTTGTTGATCTTCGTCAACTTCTCTTGAGCCTTCTCCTCTTTGTCGGGCTCGTGCGACAACTCGTGATGCCCTTCTTCGACGCCGAGCCATCGCATCTTCGCTTGGCCGACGGAGTTGGTGTATTGCAAGGTCGCGATGCGCGTGAAGTCGGCGCGGAAGCCGGCGACCATCAGGTCGATCTGCATCTTCGAGATCCGCGGCATTTCGTCGTTGTCGTCTTTCACGCCGGCCGGCAGCTCGGGCACCGCATGCCCGACGTCGACCACGGTCGTGGCGCGGAGCTCTCGCTCGAGATTGCGCACGAGCGACGCGTGCTCGTCGAGCAGGCGGCGATCTTCCTTGCTGACCACGGCCGAGACTTTGCGGAAGTCTTCCTGCAATTCATCGAGCACGCCGCGTAGGCTCTCTTGGTCTTTCATGTGGCCGTAGAGCTTCGAGAACATCTGATACGGATGATCGATCGGCGCGATCGGCTTGTTCGGGCCGGAGTAAACCATGCGGGTCCAAGTGTCGGCGCGGTCGGGGACCATCACGCCGAACTCGAGCGAGCCGAAACGCGTGCGCGTGGCATCGTTCTTTTGCAGAAACGTTTTCAACTCTTGATCGATCGAGTGGCCGCTCGACCAACCGGCCGGCGTATCGGAACCACCCTGGATGTTGCCCGGAAAGAGCTCGATGCCGGTGAGCAAGCAACCGATGCCGCGCATGTGGTTGTCGCCGTCGCCGCGCACTTTGTCGCACACGCCCTTGAGCACGAGCGTTTGCTTTTGAAACGGCGCGAGCGGCTTCAAGCTTTCCGGGAGCGTAAACTTTTCGCCCTCTTCCTCCGGCCAAAACGTCTTGGGCACGACTCCGTTGGGACTGAACACGACGACGAGCCGCTGCTTGCGCGCCCGTTGATTGGCGAAGCCGAGGCTCGGCAGGTTGAGCACATACGGCACGGCCGCGGCACTCAGGCCCAACTTGCGGACGAACTCGCGACGACTGGTAACGCGTCCCATAGGAATACTCGTGCTTTGGAAGTTCTCAGCTACTTTTATCAGTTACTTCTTAACCGTCACAGGTTGCCCCTTCACGGGCGCAGTCGGAGCCGCTTGCGATTTCGCAGGCAGATCGTTCTGCGCCATCGAACCATCGCGCGACCCGAACGCCGAAGCCACCAGCATCTCGATCATCAGTTTGCGAATATGAAATCCTTGCGCGGCGAACGAACGCTCCAATTCTATGTGCGTCTGCGGCCCGTAGGCGAGGATCGGCTGCTTGACCAGATAGTGAAACAACTGCTCGACAAACGCTTCGTGGGTCTCGTCGCTGCGCGCCAAGAAGGCCGCGAGCTCGCGCACGTCGGAGAACTTTACTTTCTCGCCGGTTCGGGTTTGGTAAACGCCGGTCGCATCGATCGGTTTCCCTTTCTCTTCGGCGCGGAACCGTCCGACGGCGTCGAAGTTCTCGAAAGCGAAGCCGAGCGGATTGATCATCCGATGACAGGCTTGGCACGACTCGGCTTTCGTCTGCAAGTCGACGCGCTGCCGAGTCGTCAACTCGGCATGGAGATCCGCGGCCAACGGCGCAACCGCTTCCGGCGGCGGTCGCAAGGCGCGGCCCAACACGCTGCGAGCGATGAACACGCCCCGATGAATCGGCGAGCTCGTAGCGTTGTAGGCATAGCCGGCCATGAGGTAGGGATGCGTCAGCACTCCGGCGCGCGGCCCTTTCGGGAGGCTTACTTTTTGAAACGGGGCGTCTGCGGGCAACGAGCCGCCGTAGAACTTCGAGAGCTTGCCGTTCAGGTAAAGCGAGTCGGCGAGGAGCAATTGGCGGAAGTCGGAACTCTCGCTCCAGATGACATCGTCGAGAAATAAGTCGAGCGCCGTATGTAGGTCGGAAACCAGAGCGTCGTCGAAGTCGGGGAAGCGCTTCGTGTCTTTCGAGAGTTCCTCGAAGTGATCGACCCGCAGCCATTGCACGAAAAAATCGTGGAGCTTGCCGCGCGTACGAGGGTCGTCGAGCATCCGTTCCGCTTGCTTGCGCACTTCCGCGGGAGTCGAGAGCTTGCCCTGCGCCGCCGCTTGCATGAGACCCTGATCGGGAAGCGAATCCCAAAGGCCGAACGAAAGCCGCGCGGCCACATCGAACGAGTCGGGCTTGCCGTGATCGACTTCGTGATACAAGAACCGCGGCGACATCAACACCAGCAACACGCACCGCTTCACGGCCAACTCGGGATCGGGCGTTTCCGCGAACGGCCGCTCGAGATAAAGCTTTTTTAAGTCGTCGGTCAGCGGACGACGGAAAGCCCGCTCCGCAAACTTGCGGGCGAACTCGCGTAGTTTCTCGTTGCGATCTTTCGCATCGGGCTTCGTGCCGGCGAGTTCCGAAATCTTCGCGTAGACATACGCCGATACTTCGATGGCGGAGTCCATCACCGCTTGTTCCCAAGCTTCGGAAACCGCCGTCCCCCGTTCGTAGCCGACGCTCCGATCGTCGGGCGGAAACGGCACGGTCGAGATGAACAGTTCCGGAAAAGCGACCGGCGACAAGCAACGCGCGGGAACCACTTCCGGTTCGCGATGCGGTTGCTTCCACTTCAGCACGATCCGCGCCGTCTTTTCTTTCGCTTCCTTCGACTTGAAGAATTCGAGCCGAATCGGGTAAGCACGGCCGCCGAGCAGGCGAACCGATTCGCGCAGCGCGACGTCTTTGCCGGAGCGGACGCTGCCGTCGATGAGCGGGGTCTGCATGTCGTTGACCCAAAGACGCGCGCCGTTTTGCGTTTCGAGAATGAATTCGAAGTCGCCCGATTCGGGTGCGAGCAAGGAACCCGACCAGCGCATGCCGAACTCGACCGGTTCGATCTTACCGACGAGCGGGCTCACCTCGCCGAAGTCGAAGTCGACGGTGGGGTCGAGACGTTCGAGCTCTTTTTGCGAAGTACGTTTCTTGAAGTACTCTCCTTTTAAGCCTCGTTTGTCGTCCCATTTGTTCGTCCAACGAAAGCTACCGACGAGATCGGCGACCGATTGGCGATATTGGCGGACGGTGAGGCGCGAAAGCTCGAGCTTCGCGGGTTGATTGCGAGCCTGCGCGATCGGCGAATAAAACGTCTCGTAGATATAAGCCGCCACGCGCGCAGCATCCGGCCCAACGCACTTTTCCGGATCTCCCTCGGGCATCGTCTTGGCGATCAGTTCGGCCAACTCGACGATCGACTTATCGCCGACCAGCGGCTTCGCGTAGTGCGCCTTCACCCCTTCGCCGCTCAGACCATGACACGATGCACAGAGCTGCTTATAAATCTCGGCCCCGCTTCGGCCATCTGCGGCGCGCGCGACGACACCCTGCTCGGCGGCAACGAAGAGAAGCAGAGCGAGGAAGATTCGCTGCATGGCAACGAGCAGGGAGCAAAGGAGGGAAATGAGGCAGGAGATTCGGCAGACCCGGAGCCGCGCGATGGAAACCCGCGGCCGCTCGGGCGAGCCTTTCCATGATCGGGTACCGCCGTGCAAGCGTCAACGGTAGCACGGCCCGAACGCGTCGACGTCAGCGGAATGTCGCGAGAATTCGCCGCTATGGATCACTTCGGCTGCCTGGGACGTGCGTCTTCCATGAAACCGGTCTCGAAGCAAATCCGGCGCGGTGCTATCATCCGCGACCTGAAACATGGCGGCGTTTCTTTTCCAGCCCAGGATGGCGCGGATGACCCAGACGGTTCGTATCGTATTGCAGGCGCGCATGGGATCGTTGCGCCGACCGGGAAAGACCCTCGCGTCGATCGCCGGCAAGACGCTACTGGCGCGCTGCTTAGAACGATTGCATGCCGTGCGCTGCGGCCGTGGTCGACAGCGCCCGCAACTGATCGTCGCAACATCGCAAGCCGCGAGCGACGATGCCGTCGAGCGCGAAGCGGCGCTCTTGGGCTACGGTTGCGTGCGAGGTTCGGAAGAGAATGTCCTCGCGCGCTACCTGGCAGCGACAGCCGATCTCGATGCGAACGACATCCTCGTGCGCGCGACGGCTGACAATCCGCTTTACTGTCCGAACTTGACGGCGCAGTTGATCGATGGGCATCGAGCCGGAGCCGACGTCTACACGGGAATCATGCCCGAGCTATCGGCGATAGTGCCCGAGGTGTTGCGCGTCGGTGCGCTGCGTGCGATGGCGCTCCGCGACGATCTCGACGACTATTGTCGTGAACACGTCACTCCTTATTTCCGTCGCGAAGCGACTCCGTTTCGCGTCCAATGGTTGCCGAACGTCTGGGTCGGACTCGATCCGAGCCTACGGCTTACGGTCGATACGCAGGCCGATGTCGACCACATGGATAACGTGTATCGCGAGTTGATCGCACGCACCGGTGGCGACGATGCCCCCTCCTGGCGGCTCGACCAAATCTATGCTGCGGCACGAACGATCGTCGAGCGTGGCGCTTGGCAACTAGCCTCGTAGCACGGCTGCGCGGAAACGAGCGCAGCGGTGAGAAGCCGCAGTTTTCGGGTAGACCTCTCGGCCGGGCAAACATTTGCAACGCTCATTGCGACAACACGTTAATGTCGCTTGCAATCGCTGATCGGAGTGGTGAACCCCTTGTGTAAGCGAGGCTTGTCGCACACGATAATGCCCGCAACGCAGACTCTGACGAAGCGTGCCGCGGGTTCTTGAGCCCTAGCGCAACGCCGCCGAACACGACCTGCCGAGCCGCTCGACTTTACTAGCATCCCACCGCGATGTTCGCATCCGTATGGAAGCCGCAACGGTTTCGCCTAAGCCCACGCACCATGAGCACCAAAGCTTTTGGGTCTGGGTCATGTGTCTTACGGGCGTCGACTACTTCAGCACGCTCGGTTATCAGCCGTCGATCGCCTTCGAGGCGGCCGGCATCGTCGCCCCGATCGCGACGATCGTCTTGGTGCTCGTTACCCTGTTCGGCGCGCTTCCCGTCTATTCCCACGTCGCCTCGCGCTCGACCGAAGGGCAAGGTTCGATCGCGATGCTCGAGCGGTTGATGCGCGGTTGGACCGGGAAAGTGGTCGTGCTCTCGCTGCTCGGCTTTGCCGCGACCGACTTCGTCATTACGAAAACTCTCTCGGCCGCCGATGCGGTCGAGCACTTGATGCACAATCCGATCTGGAAAGCACACGCACCGGGCTTCCTACAGGCCTGGGGGACCGACGGTCAGCGCGTGGCTCTGACGATGGGAATGCTCGTGCTACTCGGGGCCAGCTTTTTGCGGGGCATGCGCGAAGTGGTGGGGTTGGCCGTCGTGATCGTCGGCGTCTATCTCACGCTCAACGCCGTCGTCATCGGTAGCGGGCTCGTCTATCTGATCGGTCACCCGGATCGCTTTCAGCTCTGGCTGCAACATCTTCAAGAAGGTTCCGCGGCTTGGCACATTCCGCAAGGACATCTGCCGGCGATGGGGGACGGTTGGGGCGCGGTGGCGATGATCAGCATTCTGATCTTCCCGAAGCTCGCGCTCGGCCTTTCCGGTTTCGAAACCGGAGTGGCGGTGATGCCGCTCATTAAGGGCGACGCCGATGATACGCTGGAGCATCCGAAGGGGCGCATTCGCAACGCGAAGAAACTGCTTCTGACGGCGGCCTTGATCATGTCGGTCTGCTTGCTCGGTTCGTCGCTCGTTACGGCGATGCTGATCGATCCCGCCGACATGGCGCACGGCGGCCCAGCTGAACATCGGGCTCTGGCGTTCATTGCGCATGGTCAAAGTAGTTATCTGGTCGCGAATCCGATTTTCGGCGACATCTTCGGCACGATCTACGACATCGCGACGATCGTGATCCTCGGCTTCGCCGGCGCGAGTGCGATGACGGGCTTGCTCAGTCTCGTGCCTCGTTATCTTCCGCGCTACGGCATGGCGCCGGAATGGGCCCGCGTAACGCATTGGCTGGTGATCGCCTTCACGGTGATCAACTTGTTCGTCACTTGGATCTTCAATGCCGACGTCAGCGCGCAAGGGGGCGCCTATGCGACCGGCGTGCTGGTGCTGATGAGCAGCGCGTGCGTTGCGACGGTGATCGACGTGTTCCGGAGTCGAGCCGGGAAGTTCATATTGTTTCGCATTCCGTGGAAGTATTTGGCGATCGGTGTCGTGTTCGTTTACACGACCGGG
>JAIOPP010000110.1 GCA_021413845.1 Planctomycetia bacterium
TTCTTCGTCCGTATCACAAGCCGCGAGCACCGCGCCGCGAAACTCCGCATCGTAAGCTTCCATCGGGATCACCTCCGTGAGATGAACCCTAACTTACCGGCCTCTCCCAATTCGCGCTAGACCTAACGTGGAACCGCTCTATGGTCTGGATGAAATCGCCCGGAGCCTCGGCAAGGAAGAGGCGATTCGTAGGCTCAACCGTTGCGAGGCTCTTTTTTCGCGGCTATTTGTGAATCTTTTTGGGAATAAGCCTAAATATGCCGTGCGAATTGCCGCGATCGCCGCGGCCGAATTCGCGATTTCTCCAGCGAACCTAAGACTGTCGCAAGGGCTGTCGGGGTGGTTAAGATAGCGGCCTGTCGGAGCTTGGATCGAGTTCTAAGTCCGACGCATTCGAGAAAATCGGATTATCAAACTTCGGAGACTTCTGAGATGAAACGTATCGCCGCCACGCGTCGCACCTTCCTTCAACAGTCCGCCGCGGCCGTGGCCGCCGGTTCGGCGATCCCGTATTTCGCAACGAGCCGAGCTCTCGCCGAAGACGCGAAGAAAGATCGACCCCAGATCGGTTGCATCGGCGTCGGCAGCATGGGGACGGGCGACGCGAAAGCGCATGCCAATTTCGGAGATGTCGTCGCGGTATGCGATGTCGATTCAGGCCGTGCCGAGAAGGCCAAAGAAGATAAGGGCATCGGCAAGGGCAAGGCCGATGCCTACGGCGACTATCGCAAGGTGCTCGATCGCAAAGACATCGACGTCGTGAGCATCGTCACGACCGATCATTGGCATACCAAGATCGCGATCGAAGCGCTGCAAGCCGGCAAGCATGTGTTTTGCCAGAAGCCGTTGACGCTCACGTTGGAAGAAAACCAACTGATCCGCAACGCGTGCAAGAAGTACTCGGACAAAGTGTTCTTCATCGGCACGCAACAACGTAGCCAGAAAGACCTCTTCCTACGCGCCGTCAATATGGTGCAGAAGGGTTTGCTGGGCGACATTAAGAAGGTGACGTGCGGCATCGGCGGCGGCGACGTCGGCGGCCCGTTCCCGAAGGTTGCGGCTCCGAAGGAACTCAACTGGGACATGTGGCTCGGCCAAGCGCCGAAGGTCGACTACATCGAGAAGCGTTGTCATTATCAATTCCGTTGGTGGTACGAATACTCGGGCGGCAAGTTCACCGATTGGGGTGCTCACCACGTCGACATCGCTACCTGGGCCCTCGGCTTCGACAAGCCCGGCATGGGTCCGATCGAGATCGACGGCACCGACGCTTATCATCCGGTTCCTTTTAAGGACGGCTACCCGACCGTCGACGACTGCTACAACACGAGCCAAGACTTCGCCGTGAAGTGCAAGTTTGCCGGCGGTGTCGAAATGATCGTGACGAGCCGCGGCGACAACGGCGTGTTGTTCGAAGGATCCAAGGGGACGATGTTCGTCAACCGCGGCAAGATCACCGGCACCCCGATCACCGAAAAGTGGGACGAAGGCAAGTTCGGCCCGGAAGATCTCGTGGCGCTCTATAAGGGAAAGCCGTTCGAGGGGCACAAAGAGAACTTCTATCGCTGCATTCGCGAAGGGGGCTTGCCCGTTTCCGATGTCTTTACCCATACGCAAATGCTCGACACCTGCCACCTGTCGGCGGTTGCTGCCCGACTGAAGCGCGTGATCAAGTGGGATCCGAAGACCGAAAAGATCCTCGGAGACGAGCAAGCCACGGCATTGCTCTCGCGTCAGCCGCGCGCCGGTTTCGAAATCCCGCGCGTATAAGAAGTCGACGGAAAACCTTCCGATGTTCGCCTCGGGGTGAGACCCTTCTCACCCCGAGGCTTTTTTATGGCTGGAAGCAAGAGCACGAAGTGCGTCGCACCATCCGCTACTCGGGTCGCTGCCGCTGAGCGTGAACTCGGCGGCTCGTTCAGCTCGCGGTCGGTTGTGCATCGGCGTCGGTATCGACGACGATCGGCTTCGTCGAATCGATGAGTGTCCAGCAGAGAGCCGCCACGGCGTACGCGGCGAAATACGTCATGAACCCGATGTCGTACCCGGCGAGCATCGCCGTGTGGCGCTCCGTGGCGGGAAGGCTTGCGACGGCGATATCGAGTTGTTGCGCACGCTCGGCGACCGACCGTTCGACGAGCGTGCCGGTCAACCAGCCGTTCAACACCGAGCCGAGCGTGCCGATCGTGTTCATGAAGGCCGCGGTGACGCCGGCATAGCGGCCTCCGATCTCTTGGCAAGTCGCCCAGGCCGAGGCCAACGTGAGGTCGCTCAGAAACGCAGCCAGCGAGACCGTCAGACAAAACAGATGCACGTTCGGAGCGGCCATCGCCAGCCACCAGCAGAGCGCGCAGCAACTCAAGCAACCGGCCCCGATGATTCGACGTACGCGCCGGCGGTTGCCCGTGCGACGAATGAGCCGTGAGATGACGAGACCGCCGGTGAGGCACGCCGCCGCGCCGAACCAGAGGGGCGCGCCTTTATATAGCGCGACGACGACGCTTGTTTTATCGAGTTGGTAGCGCTCTTGAAGATAGTTCGGCAGGTACGTGATATTAAAAATCCAACCGAAGTTGACGCAGAAATACATCAGGCAGACGAGCCAAAGATTCCGGTTCGTCAGAAACGCACGCCAAGGAATAGAGCCGTGCGCATGCAATGGTGCGCCAACCGCTCCGCCTTCGATCGTCGCCAGCTCGGCTTCATTGATCTGCGGATGTTCGGCGGGATGATTGCGAAAGGTTTTCGCAAAGCCGAAGCACCAGAGCAGACCTACCAACCCGAGCAAGACGAATGCGCCGCGCCAAGCGACGAGCGCCGGCGTCCAGGCGGTTCCCGTCACTAATACGGTCCAGATCAGCGGAGTAAGCCCCCCCATCAATCGGCCCGACATCCAGACGAGCCCTTGCGCCATATTCCATTCGTGCAACGGAAACCAGTTATGCACGGCGCGCGTGATATTGGGATAAGCCCCCGCTTCGCCGACTCCGAACAAGAACCGCAGCACGACGAGCGCGCCTAGCGACCCGATGGTCACCGTGCCGACTTTCAATCCGACGAGCGCCGTGAGCGCGGTGAAGGTCGACCACCAAATGACGATGCGCACCAGCGTGCCGCGCGGTCCGAGCGTGTCGCCGAGCCAGGCCGAGGGGATCTCGAACACGGAGTAAGCGATCGTAAACGACGTGAAAGCCCATTTCAGACCGGCCACGTCGCCGAGCCCGAGTTCACCGGCCAGGGTCGGCGCTGCGGAGCCGAAGCAGGCGCGATCGAGATACGTGATCATCGAGAGCGCGCAGAGATACGCCAGAACTCGATAACGAATGCGCGTCGGCTCGATCAAAGGAAGGGCTGGGCTGATGTTCGATTACTCGGAGGGATGATCTGCTGACTAGGCTTCCACTTCGCGCCCCACGACGACGATATGTTGCCCGCGCGGCACGGCTGCCGCCCAGGCTTGCGCAAGCACGACTCCATCGACCCCTGCGACCGCCGGCCACGGCTCGGCATCGACGTAATCGAAGTCGTGCAACAGGCCGATCGTTTGGCCTCGCTTGACGCGCGTGCCGCAGTCGAGCAGCGGCTCGTAGTGGCCGGCGAAAGGAGCCGGCGTAAAGCATTCGCGATCGATCATCTCGAGCTTTCGTTGCGTGCCGTCTTTGTGGTGCGCAATTCGCTCGATCGACCCGCGAAGTTGCCCGTGATGAATCGCAGCGGCCAATACTCCGTGTCGACCGAAGCGAACGCCGTCGGTATTCACGGCCCGCCCCCACCCGAGCTCCGTGCCGACCGTGATCTTCCCGAGCCGTTCGGCTTCGCTCGGCAACAGGCCGGGCGTGAGGTTTTGGTAAATCATCAGAAACGGCGTGCCGAACCACTCGGCCGTTTCGGCGATCTTGCGCGCCAAGACCGGATCGTCGACCCGATGGTAGTTCGCGCACAGCGCGAAGCGGGCGACGTCGCCGCCGGAGTGCAGATCGATCACGACATGCGTTTTCGGCCAGATATACTTCCGCACGAACGCGGCGATGCGATGCGTAATGCCTGCCAGCGCCGGAGTGGTGCCGGCCCCATCGACGAACGCGCGGTTGAGGTTCACGCCGTCGTCGAGCGTGCTTTCGCGCGTGCCCGCATGGAACGCCGCGGTATTGAGGACCGGGATCAAAATGATCCGGCCCAACACGTCTTCGGTTTTGATTTCGCGCAACAGGTGCTTGATGACGACCGGGCCTTCGTACTCGTTGCCGTGGTTCGAGCCGAACGTGACGAGCCCCTCGCCGTCCTTCACCTGAGGACCGACGATCACCGTGAGCGGCATGAGGTGGTCTCCCCAGACGCTGTCGTGTTCGAGCGCGACCCAATAGTCGCGGCGACCAGGGGAGTCGAGATCGAGTTTGTCGGGCCGAACGATTTGGCGAGTCATCGTGGTGGATCCGGAAGTTGCTGAGAGCGAACGACTGCGATGCCGAAGTCGAAACGGGAGATTCGGGTTCGCCGTGATGCTAACAATGTGCAGGTCGGATGGGGAGTGAATTTTGCGGATTCGCGCTCCTTGCCGCCGAGGATCCACAGGCGAATACGAAAGTCGCTAGGTAAGGGTCGTCAGCCGATAGGGCGAGGTTTGCAATGCAGGGTGGGGCAAGCGAGAATGGTGACGGAACGAAATGCTTCGGATTTCGACATTGAGATTGAACCATGAAGTTGTGCGGCCTGCGATCGTTCGGCTCTTCTCACCAGGGAGTTCCTTGGCTGCTCGCCGCGGTTGCGGCTGTGATCGGCATCCTACTTTTTGAGCTTGGTCCGTTTCCGGCCGGGGCCGAAGAAAAGGCGAAGTCGCCGACGCGGGGCGAGGCTAAGATCTCGTTCAATCGCGAGATCCGGCCGATCCTCTCCGAAGCTTGTTTTCGCTGCCACGGCCCCGATAGTCATGCGCGGCAAGCCAAGCTCAGGCTCGACATCAGCCCCGGGGCGACGCAAGACCTCGGCGGGCACACGGCGTTCGTATCCGGTGAGTTTGTAAAACGGATCACGTCGACCGATCCCGAACAGCGGATGCCCCCTCCGTCGGCCGATCATCAACTCTCGCCGCAGCAAGTTGCGCTGCTGGTTCGTTGGGTCGAGCAAGGAGCCAAGTACGAGCCGCATTGGTCGTTTATTCCGCCTCATCGGCCCGAGCCGCCGTCGGCGCTTCCGCAGAGGTCGGAGTCGGTCGCTCCGGAGGTATGGAGCAAGAGCCCGATCGACCGTTTCGTAGTGGCGAAGCTCAACGAAGCCGGTCTTGCGCCGTCGGCGGAAGCCGATCACGCGACGATCTTGCGGCGCCTTACGTTCGACCTCACCGGTTTGCCGCCGACGCTGCACGAGCTCGATACGTTTTCGATCGATCGTTCGTCAAACGCGTATGAAAAGGTCGTCGATCGTCTGCTCGCGTCGCCTCGCTATGGAGAGCGAATGGCTTCCTGGTGGCTCGATGCGGCCCGCTATGCCGATACGAACGGCTACCAAAGCGACGGCACGCGGTTCATGTGGCGCTGGCGCGATTGGGTGATCGAGGCCTTTAACGACAACAAACCGTTCGACAAGTTTACGGTCGAGCAACTTGCCGGCGATCTGCTCCCCGACGCCACGCTCGATCAAAAGATCGCGACCGGCTTCAATCGCAATCATCGTTGCAATGAAGAAGGGGGCATCATTCCTGAAGAGTTTCGTATCGAGTACGTCGCCGATCGAGTCGAGACGACTTCGACCGTATGGCTCGGGCTCACGGTCGGCTGCGCCCGTTGCCACGATCACAAGTTCGATCCGATCAGCCAAAAGAACTTCTACGAGCTATTTGCATTCTTCAACAATCTCGATGAGCCGGGCAAAGCAATCCGCGACGACAACTCGCCGCCGCTCATCAAAGCACCGACGCGCGAAATGCAAGCGCGCCTGGACGAGTTCACCCACGTGATCCGCCAAGCGGAACGACGCTGCCTCGACATCGAGCCGGAAGTCGCCGCTGCGCAAACCGCGTGGGAACAAACGCTCCGCGCCGGCGACGCAACCCGGTGGGAACTCGATGAGAAACTCATTCTGCATTATCCGCTGGATGGAGATCTGACGCCTGGAAAGAAGGCCAGCGAAGCTCAAAAAGACTCGCCGGCCAAGACCGAGGGAAGCGCGCCGACGTTCGTCGCTGGGCAACTCGACCGAGCCGCCGAGTTCGACGGCGATCGATTCGTGACGATCTCGACGGAGGCGGAGTTTGCCGATCGCGATCGTCACACCTTCGGGGCGTGGATCAAGCCGAGCGGCGCACCGAATGCCGACGGAAGCCGCATGGCGGTCTTTTCTCGCATGGACGAAGAGACGTCGTATCTCGGCTTCGGGTTGTTTTGGAATGAAGGACGAATCCAGTTCGATCTCATCGCGCGAATCACCGACGATGCGATCCGCGTGCAAACGAAGAATCGCTTCGTGCCTGATCGCTGGACGCACGTCGCGGTGACTTACGATGGGTCGCAGAAAGCCGGCGGAGTCCGTCTCTTCGTCAACGGCGCACCGGAGCCGTTGGAAATTCTTTCCGACACTTTGAGCAACCCGGTCAAGCCGACCGTGCCGCTGCTGATCGGCGCTCGAAGCGGCAAGCTGAAATTTCGCGGCGCGATCGACGATGTTCGAATTTATCGGCGGATCTTATTGCCCGCGGAAATCGCTGCGCTCGGCAGCGCGCTCACGTTCAACGAACTAGCTCGCCTGCCGGCCGCAGCGCGCACGCCTCTTCAGCGTCAGGCCTTGCGTGCCTATTTCCTCAAGCAAGCCGCGTCGGACTCCGTGCGGCAAGCGTATCAGTCGCTCGACGAAGCCGAAGCGCGGCGAACGGAGTACGAAGCGACGATCCCGACGACGATGGTGATGCAAGAGATGCCGCAGCCGCGCAATACGTTCGTATTGCAACGAGGCCAATACGATCAGCCGGGCGAGCGCGTCGGGCCGGATGTGCCCGATAGTCTTCCGCCGCTCGTGGGGCCGCGCGGTTCCGAGCGCTCGTCGAAGGCTGCGGCGAATCGTTTGGCGTTGGCCCGATGGCTCGTCGACCCGGTCCATCCGTTGACGGCGCGCGTCGCCGTGAATCGATTTTGGCAACTTTACTTCGGGCAAGGGCTTGTGAAGACGACCGAAGACTTCGGTTCGCAAGGAGAATGGCCGAGCCATCCCGAGTTGCTCGATTGGCTGGCGGTCCAGTTCATCGACTCCGGCTGGAACATGAAGCAAATGCACAAGGCGATCGTGATGAGCGCGACGTACCGACAATCGTCGGAGATTTCGAGCACGTCACTGGCGCGCGACCCTGAGAACCGGTTGTTCTCGCGCGGCCCGCGCTTCCGCCTCTCCGCGGAAGCGATTCGCGATCAAGCGCTGGCCGTATCCGGCTTGCTCACCGAAAAACTCGGCGGCCCTTCGATCAAGCCCTATCAGCCGGCCGGGCTATGGGAAGAGCTAACGCATACGGCGAAGTATAAGCAGAGCGAAGGGGCCGATCTTTATCGACGCAGCCTCTACGTCTACTGGCGACGCACGGTTCCTCCGCCGGGCATGGCGGCGTTCGATGCCGCCAGCCGCGAGATTTGCACGGTCCGGCAAGTGCGCACGAACACACCGCTGCAAGCTCTCACGCTGTTGAACGACACGACCTACGTGGAAGCGGCCCGTGCGTTTGCCGAACGGATGATGCGCGAAGGGGGCTCGACCTCGAACCAGCGGATCGCCTGGGCGTTTCGCTTGGCGACGTCGCGCGAGCCGGCAGCCGCCGAAGCCGGAGTATTGCGCGCCGGCTACGAGCGGCACTTGGCCCATTATCGGAGCAGTCCGGAGTCGGCCTTGAAACTATTCGGAGTCGGCGAAGCGAAGCGCGACACGGCGCTCGACGTCGCCGAACTGGCCGCCTGCACGCTCACGGCGGGAGTGATTCTGAATTTAGACGAAGTAGTGACGAAGCAATAACGCTTGGAACGACGACTATGGATCCCGTTCTCGAACATCGGCTGCAGCAGACGCGCCGCCATTTCTTCGGTCGTGCGGCTTCGGGCATCGGCACGGCGGCGCTGGCGTCGTTGCTGGCCGGAGATGCCGCGCCTATGGCCGGCGCAGCGCTTCCCGTCGTTCCGTCCGGCGCGCCGCGCGCCAAGCGAGTCATCTATCTGTTTCAATCGGGTGCGCCGTCGCAACTCGATCTTTTCGACTACAAGCCGGGCCTGAGCAAGCTCGACGGCGAAGACCTCCCGGCTTCGATTCGTCTCGGTCAGCGCCTGACCGGCATGACGGCCGGCCAAGCGGCGTTTCCGATCACGCCGACGATGTTCCGGTTCGCGCAGCACGGCAAGAGCGGCGCTTGGATGAGCGAGCTTCTGCCGCACCTCGCGGCGCAGGCCGACGATTTGTGCTTCATCAAATCGATGCATACCGAAGCGATCAACCATGATCCCGCCATTACGTTCAGCAACACCGGCTCGCAAATCGCCGGCCGGCCGAGCATTGGGTCGTGGATGTCGTACGGCCTCGGGTCGGAGAACAAAGACTTGCCGGCGTTCGTCGTAATGATCTCGCACGGCACCGGCCGCCCCAACGATCAACCCCTCTACGATCGCCTCTGGGGCAGCGGCTTCCTGCCGACGCACCATCAAGGGGTCAAGTTTCGCAGCGTCGGCGATCCGGTGTTGTATCTTTCGAATCCGCCGGGAGTCGACGCGGCCGAGCGGCGCCGGCAACTCGACGACCTCGCCGCGCTCAACCAGATAAATCGACGCGAGTTCGGCGATCCGGAAATCGATACGCGCATCGCGCAGTACGAGCTCGCCTACCGGATGCAAACTTCGGTGCCGCAACTGACCGACGTCTCCGATGAATCGCAGCACACGTTCGACATGTACGGCCCCGACGCGCGCAAGCCCGGCACGTTCGCCGCGAACTGCTTGCTTGCGCGGCGCTTAGCGGAGCGCGGCGTTCGCTTCATTCAGTTGTTTCATCGCGGCTGGGACCAACACTCGTCGCTCCCGAAGCAACTGCGCGGCCAATGCGGCGACACCGACCAGCCCTCGGCCGCGCTCATTCAAGACCTCAAGCAACGGGGCTTGCTGGAAGATACGCTGGTCGTGTGGGGCGGTGAGTTCGGTCGGACGGTGTATTGCCAAGGGGCGAAGAAGCCCGATAACTACGGTCGCGACCATCATCCGCGTTGTTATACCATTTGGCTTTCCGGCGGCGGCATTCGCGCCGGCATGTCGTACGGCAAGACCGACGATCATAGCTACAACATCGTCGAAGATCCGGTACATGTACACGATCTCAACGCGACGATCTTGCACTGCCTCGGCGTGAACCACACGAAGCTGATCTATCGCTTCCAAGGCCGCGACTTCCGGCTTACCGACGTGGCCGGCAACGTCGTCGAGAAGCTGCTTGCCTGACGTTGCCTCGATTCGAAGAACGTGGCGCATCGGCGCTGCCGCTGACTATCGTAACGATTCGGCGATGAGGCGGGCCACGATCACATAAGCGTTGTCGAGTCCGTCGCGACGATAGAACTCGACCGGTTCGGTGCGGTTGCCGACGAACGGCCGCATCATCCAGCCCATTTGGATTCCCACGAACGCATAGAGCCCGAGCCAAGCCCAGAGCATCCATCGATGCCGCGGATTGCGCGCGATCAGTCGTCGATAGTGTTCGCGCAACAATCGCTGAGCGGCGATGCCGGCGACGGCGAACATCAGGGCGTTGAAAAGAATCGCGGGCCCATAGGCTGCGCTGGAGAGATACCAAGCGATGGTCAGCGGCGCGAGCGATGCGAGCAGCACGGCGACTCCGGCCTGAGTGGCGGCGACGGCGCGGAGCGCGGCTGCGAAGTCGTCGCGCAAGCCGAGCAGCGTGTTCAACACGAAAAAGCTCGGCACCGCGACGAGGCAAGTCACGGTCAGCAAGAGCGGCACTTTTACGGCCGAATACGTCATTTGCAGCAGCAATTCGTTCCAGGGCCGCCCGCCGGTCAGGCCGGCGAAAGTTCCCATCGCCGCACCGTAGGTCAAACCGAAAGCGACAAGGAACAGAGCCGAGCGACGGAGTACGCCCGGTCGTGGATTGCCGGCGGCTCCCCAACCGCGCATCCGCAACATATCGTCGACGTTGCCGAGCAAGCTCTCCATCGTCGTGGCCTCTCCTTAGCGCGAACCTTGCGTGGGAGCAGGCATCGCTTCCGGGCGACGAGTTTGACGGCTGCTCTCGTTCGACGAAGGATATTCCGACGAGCGGCCGCCGAACACGGTGTCGACGAACGTCGTCGTAACCGCTTCGAAGAAGTTCGATTCGCGCGGGCGAAGCCAAGTAAACTCTTCGCTTGGCGAGCCGACGAACGGTCTCAGGATCCAACCCATTTGTGCGCCGACGATCCCGAACACGAAGATCCAAATCCCGAAGACGATGCGCACATGCCGTCCGAAAAAATGTCCTTCGATTCGATCGATCGGCCCGGGAAGCGTCGGCAACGGCGGATACCAAGGACGGCGCGGCGCGCTACCGACCGCGAGGGCTTCTTCCGCCGTTCGTGGTTCGGCGCCGGCGTTCGCAACGAGGTCGTCCGCGGCTTGCGCGTATTGCAAACGGTTCAACGTCTGCAAGAGGAAGATTAGGCCGAGCCCGCCGGCGACGGCGAACAGCGCCACATTCAACAGCACCATGAAGCCGTAGCTATTCGTGCTGAGCGAAAAGAACGCCACGATCGGCCCGAACGAGGCGAGCACCGCGAGATTGACCCCGAGCGAAGCGATCAGCAGTCGCAACACCGAGCCGAACAACAGCCGAGAGCCGACCAACGCATTGAACACGTAGAGCGAAGGAAACGTGATGACTAACGTCAGGAAAAAGAGCGCCGGAGTTTTGAGAGTCGATGCGAGGAGTTGACGATAGCTCTCGGGAGAGTGAAGCTGATCGGAAGCACGCATAAGGGAATAGCCTCCCATGCACGCGCCGTAGAGCATCGCCAATAAGAGACCGATGAACGAAACGCCCCGAATCGGAAACGTGAATCGCCCCTCTTCGAGTTGAGAAGGGCGAGTCATTTCGCCGCGCAAAATTCGATCGAGCAGACGAAGCGAGCCGAGCATAATCGTGACCTTGGCGAAGCCGGGTGCGCGGTGGGATCGGCTTCGAGTATATTCTCCCGATTCCGCAATTGCTTCTCGAAAATTCGACTCGCAATCGAGGGCGCGCAGCATCTCGTCTCTGAAGAAGCGCACCAAGCAGACCGGCATCCCGGTCGTGTACGTCAACGACAACTTCGGGCGTTGGCAATCGAACTTCAATGCCCAAGTCGAACACTGCCTGCGCGACCGCGTAAGAGGCCCCGAACTCGCCATCTAGACACGGCCCGCGTGGCGCGCCACACTGGCGATTCGGTTTCGTGCGGAGTTCTTTACCGCGCTCTCGTCACAGCTTCCTGCCGCATCCTCCCTCCGGGCGACTACGATGATTCTCGCAAAGCTTATTCGTCTCGCACTCGGCACGCGTCGTCGCAGCTCGGATTGTGCGCTCGTGCTTATCGCCTGGTCGATGTGCTTCGTCGTGCCTCACGCGAATGCCGCCGATCCAGCCCCGGCCGCGCCGCCGGGCTTGCAAGCCGGTGCGGCCATGGTCGACATTACGCCGCAGATCGGCAGCCCGATCGTCGGCGGATTCTCACCCGCTCCGTCGACGCATATCCACGACGACCTGCACGCCCGCTGCCTTGTGCTCGACGATGGTAAGCGGCGCGTCGCTCTCATCGTTTGCGATTTGCTCGGCATGCATCGAACGTTGAGCGATGAAGCACGCCGCCTGATCCAAGAACAGTCGGGCATCTCCAAAGAAAATATTCTGATTTCGGCCACGCACACGCACTCGGCTTCGAGTGCGCTGGGAGATCGAGCGAAGATCGTGCAGAAGCCGGACGACTATCAATTGTTCGTCGCCCGCCGCATCGCCGACGGCGTGACTCGCACGGTGAATACGCTCCGGCCTGCCGAACTGGCTTACGGCACGGTCGAAGCGCCGGAGCATGTGTTCAACCGGCGTTGGTTCATGCGGCCCGGCACGATGCCGGAGAATCCGTTCGGCACGAGCGAGCTTGTGAAGATGAACCCGCCGGGAGGAAGCCCGAACCTCGTCGAACCGGCCGGCACGACCGACCCGACGGTCCACTTTCTCGCGGTGCGCGAACCGGATGGGAAGCCGATCGGCCTTTTCGCCGCGTACTCGCTGCATTATGTCGGCGACGTCGGGCCTGGGCATGTCTCGTCCGACTATTTCGGCATGTTCTGCGAACGGATGAAAACGCTTCTGACTCCCGAGCGGCAAGACCCACCGTTCGTCGCGGCTTTAGCGAACGGTACGAGCGGCGACGTGAACAACAACAACTTTCGCAACCCGCGTCCGAGCAAGCCGCGCTACAAGCAAATGGAGTTCGTGGCGTACGACGTCGCCGCAAAGGTGCATGCCGCGATGGAGAAGCTCACCTATCGGCGCGACATCACCGTCGATGCCCGTTATCGTGAGCCGATGATCGGTTCGCGGATTCTCTCGGCGGAGCAGATCGAATGGGCGAAGCAGAAAGTCGCCGAGCCGGTGAAGGAGCCTACGCCCAAGGCCAAGGTCGATCTCTCGCGCATCTACGCCGAGCGGATGTTGCGCTTAGCCGATGCGCCGGCCGAATTGCCGATGCCGCTCCAAGTGCTGCGGGTCGGCGACGTCTGCATCGGCACGACCCCGTGCGAAACGTTCGTCGAGACCGGGCTGGAATTTAAGAGCCGCTCGCCGCTGAAGCAAGCCTTTATGGTCTCGCTCAACCACGGCTACTACGGCTACTTGCCGACCCCGCGCCAACACGAACTGGGCGGCTACGAAACCTGGCCCGGCACGAATCGCTTGGAGAAGCAAGCCTCGGTGAAGTTCCTCGACAACCTGATCGAGATGGCCGGTGAACTGGCTGCGCCGCCGGCAACTTCGGCTGCGAAAGAGGCAAACGGCACGACAGCGAAGAACGCGAAGACTCCATGACGACTTACTACGCCGAAGGCTCTCCGACGACCGAACTCTCCGCCGCCGACATGCGCGCGGCGTTGCATGAGGCGTTTCGCGCGCTCGGGCCGCGCGAGCGCGTGTTGGCCGTCCCTCCCGACTTTACGCGCTATAACAGTCGGGCGGGCCTGCTTACTTGCCAGACCTATGATTACTTCGGCGATCGGCTGACCGACGTGATGCCCGCGCTCGGCACGCATTTTCCGATGCCCGAGTGGCAGATCGAGCGGATGTTTCCGGGCGTGCCGAAGAGCTTGTTCCGCGAACATCGTTGGCGCGACGATGTCGTGACGATCGGCGAAGTGCCGGCCGCTTATGTCGCCGAGGTCACGGCCGGACTTTGGGATAAGCCTTGGCCTGCGCAACTAAATAAGTTGCTGTGGGAAGGTGGTCACGATCTGATCCTCTCGATCGGCCAAGTCGTGCCGCACGAAGTGATCGGCATGGCGAACTACAATAAGAACATCTTCGTCGGCACCGGCGGCTCGCAGGGAATCAACGAAAGCCATTTCATCGGCGCGGCCTACGGCATGGAACGCATGATGGGACGCGCCGACACGCCGCTGCGCCGCATCCTGAACTACGCGCAAGATCACTTTTGCGAACACCTGCCGCTGCTCTACATCTTAACCGTCGTCGGCACGAACGAGCGTCGCGAGCTGGTAACGCGCGGGCTCTACATCGGCGACGACCACGATTGCTACGAACAAGCCGCGGCGCTGTCGATCCGCGTAAACTTCTCGATCTTGAAGGAAGAGCTGCCGAAGGTCGTCGTTTATCTCGACGAGGAAGAGTTTCATAGCACTTGGCTCGGCAACAAGTCCATCTATCGGACTCGCATGGCGATCGCCGATCGCGGGACGCTCATCGTTCTTGCGCCGGGCGTGAAGACGTTCGGCGAAGATCCCCAGATCGACGTGTTGATTCGCAAATACGGCTACCGCACGACTCCCGAAGTGATGAAGTTCATGCAGGAAAACGCGGACTTGCAAGGAAACCTTTCGGCGGCCGCGCATTTGATTCACGGCTCGTCGGAAGGGCGGTTCGATGTCGTTTATTGTCCCGGGCATCTCACGCGCGACGAGATCGAAGGGGTTGGCTATCAGTATGCCGGCCTGGCGAGCATGACCGAGCGCTACGATCCGGCGAAGCTTGCCGATGGTTGGAACGTGCTGCCCGACGGCGAGCGCATCTACTACATCAGCAATCCCGCGCTCGGTCTTTGGGCCTACGAAGGTCGATTGAAATAAGTTTGTTTCCGCTTGCGCCGAGACTTCGCATGTCCCCCTGTTCCGAGGTCGCTATGACTCGCAGATGTTTCTCGTTATGGATCGGAGCGGTCGTCGCATCGCTCGCCGGATGGGTCGCCGGATGGATCGGCCCGGTGCAATCGGCCGTCGCTGCAGAAGCGTTGGAGCAGCGGATCTTCTCGGTCGGGGTGGCGAGCGTCGACGTCACGCCGAAGCATCCCGTGCGTCTCACGGGCTACGGCAATCGCAAGACGGAGTTCGAGTCGGTCGAGCAACCGCTCTTCGCCAAAGCGCTCGCGCTGCGCGACGGTGCGGGAACCGCCAAGGTGTTGATCACGGTCGATTCCCTCGGCGTGACCGACGCTATGACCTCGGCCGTTGCGGCTCGGCTGAGCGAGAAACATAAGATTCCGCGCGAGAACGTGGCGATCTGCGCATCGCATACGCATAGTGCCCCGGCTTTGAGCGGCGCGGCTTCGTTGATCTTTCCGTCGCCGCTGACCGCCGAAGAACGCAAGCACATCGACGACTATACCGCCGAGCTGACGAAGCAACTCGGCGATGCGGCCGAGGCGGCGCTCGGCACGATGCGCCCTTCGACGATCATGCACGGAGTCGGCACCGCGAAATTCGCCGTGAATCGCCGAGTGTTGAAAGACGGCGTTTGGACCGGCTTCGGCGTGGTACCGACCGGCGCGGTCGATCATGCCCTGCCGGTCTTGTTCGTACGCGATCTCGTCGACGGCGAAGAAGGAAAGTTGCGGGCCGTCCTCATTAACTACGCTTGCCACTGCACGACGCTCAGCGGAGCGTTCAACAAGATTCACGGCGATTGGGCCGGGTGCGCGCAGGAGCAGATCGAACGGGAGAATCCCGGTTGTACGGCCCTGATCAGCATCGGGTGCGGAGCCGATGCGAACCCGAATCCGCGCACCGATGATTTGGCTGTCTTGCGGCAACACGGAGACGAAGTCGCGCGCGAAGTCGTGCGATTGATGAAAACGCCGAAGTCGCTGAAGCCGCTCGTCGGACCGATCACGGCGAAGCGCGACACGCTCGGGCTGCCGCTCGCCGCGCTGCCGACCAAAGAAGAATTCGAGAAGCGGGCCGCGACGAAAGGTCCGATCGCCGCCCATGCGAAGTTGCAATTGGCACGGTTGGCCGAAGGGAAGTCGCTGCCGACCGAAGTGCCGTACTCCGTGCAAACTTGGCTCTTCGGCAATTCTCTGGCGATGGTGTTTCTGCCGGGCGAAGTCACGGTCGACTATCAAATGCGCCTCAAGCGAGAGCTCGACGGACTTCGGCTCTGGATCAACGCCTACTCGAACGACTCGCCTTGTTACATCGCTTCGAAGCGGGTGCTCGCCGAAGGGGGCTATGAAGTCGATGGCTCGATGTACTACTACGACCAGCCGCAACATTTCGCGCCGGAAGTCGAGCAGACGTTGATCGCGGCCGTGCATAGGCATGTGCCCGACGCGCTATTTCACTTTGCGACCCGCTTTGCCGGCGACATCGCGAAGATCGAGGCTCGCGACCGCAAAACCCCTCCGCCGGCAGACGGCATCTTATTCATCGGCAGTTCGACGATCGTGCGGTGGAAACTAGACAAATGGTTCTCGGACCTCCCGACGATCAACCACGGCTTCGGCGGCTCGCAGCTCGGCGATTCCGTTTACTATTTCGATCGCCTGGTCGTGCCGGTGCGTCCGCGGCAGATCGTGATGTTCGCCGGCAGCAACGATCTCGCCTTAGGAAGATCGCCGGCGGAAGTGAGTCGTGCGTTCGTAGAATTCGCGACGCTCGTGCGCACGAAGCTGCCGGCGACTCGGCTCACCTACCTTGCGATCACGCCGAGCGTGCTGCGATGGCCGCTCATCGAAAAGCAACGCGAGACCAATCGGCTAATCACGGCCGAGATCGAAAAACTCAATCAAGAGAGCCTCAACCAAGGGAGCCGCAACCAAGATAGCAAGGCTCCGCTCGTCGAAATCATTCCGACCGAAGCGGCGCTCCTCGATTCCGCCGGCCAACCGCAACCGAAGCTTTATGTCGCCGACGGACTCCACCTGAGCGAGGAAGGCTACGAGATCATCACCGGGCTTGTGCGCAAGGTGTTGAAATAGCGGCGCAAGCGTCGTCGAGCTAATCGCTAACGATGACGAAACCGAGGGCGAACGCCACCAGCCCGGCACCGAAAGCGCTCGTGTAGACCAGCGTCAGGTTCGTCTGGCCGAGTTGCGTAAACAGGTTCAGGCCGAAGATGATCGCCATGGCCGTCATCATGCCGGAGACCGCGCCGATCTTGAGTTTCTTCTGGCGGAGCTCCGCTTTGTTGACTCGAGCCGGCACCTTGAGCGCAGCCGTGCTCGACGACTTATCCGCCGCGGATCCTATGGAACCTTGCGGCACCGAGTGCATTTCGGCGAGTGCCGCTTCGCGCGAGTAATACCTCGAGATCGCGAGATCGACCGCGGCTTTCGTGCAAATGATTTGGCGGATCTGCGCTCCGAAGCGGAGTCGGAGTTGTTCTTCCATCTCCGGCTTGAGCGGCTTCGGCGATGCGATGATCACTTGTCCGTCGTCGACGACCACCGGAACCAGCGTGTTCTGCCGAGCCATGATCGCCGGGACGGTCGGGATCAGCGACTCATCGAACGTCATCGACGCCAGATCGACGAACGGCATCCCGAGCGACTCGGCGTAAAGGGGCATGACGACATCATGCGGCGCGAGCTTCTGGTTGATGATCGCTTCGTGCAGATCGAGGTTGAGCGTGTCGGCTAATTTCCTGGCCTTCTCGAGCGGCTCATCGTCGAGCACCTTACGCGCACGAATGAGCTTATGCAGCTGCACTAGTCGGACATCGCGCCCGGCTTTCCCGCCGAGCGATTGATCGTAGTCGTTTTTGCGCCGCACATCGCTGAGGACGAGCATCGCCTTCGTCATGTCCGTGAGCATCTGGGGCCAGCGCGGCGACTTCGGTTCTTCCGCGATCTTGATGCGCACTTGATCGACGCGCTTATTGAAGCTCTTACGCACCACGGCTAGGTCGGGCTCCAACGCGTTGAGGCCCAGTAATTCGTAGTGCGTTTTCGGGCGTTTGTTTTCCGGCGAAGTGCTCATAGCGAGGATCGAAAAACGAGGAAGATCGAAGGGCGAAGGGAACGTGGACCGAACGAGGGTCGGCGGAAATGCGACCATCGGACGAATCGTCGACGTGGATCAATCTATCGATCGGCCGGCATGCGGCAACGGTGCGGCTTCAAGAATCATTCCGCTTCGCGAATGATTTCCTTGACCAACTGCACGAAATGCGGTTGCTTGGAGCTGACCGAGAGATCGGCCGCTTTCTTATCCGCCGGCTTCCGATCGGCATACTCGAATACCGCGACGCGCTTGAGCATCTGATTGAAGACGCCCCAGAAGGCTTTGAGCCGCACGATGCCCGGCCCCTTGCGCTTCTTCTTGACCGCCGGCTCTTTCGGCGGCTTCGGCTCCTTGGCGGGCTTCGCAGGCGCAGCAGCCTTGGTTTTCACCGGGGCGACTTTCGCTTTGCCGTTTTCGGCAGCCTTGGCAATCGGCTTGGCCGCTTCTTTGGCGACCGCCGGTTTTGCTTTGCCGTCTTTTTTCGCGACAGGTTTGGCTACTTTCGCCACCTTCGCTGCCGGCACGGGCTTCTTAGCCTTCAACGGCTTCGCCGACGGACGCGCCGCCTCGACAGGCCGACGCAACTTCTTTTGATTTGGAACTTTACGAGCCATAAGCGACTCTCGATCGGAGACCCGTTGCGGGACGGCTCAAACGCGGGTCGGCTCGCTAACCCCTCAAGGGGGAGCCCCCACAGCTTCTCTATGATAACGCAAATTGCCTCTCTCTACTAGAGCGTCCGTTCGGTCTCGCGCAGGCGAGAGCATTACGATTCGCTGAGAAGGCTTTATGAGATGGAGTAGATGAACGTGCTACCCACCCGAAGAGATTAAGCCACTCGACGAACTGCGATGGACTTGGACGCACATTGAGCGACGACTTCTCCGGCGAGGGCCCGATAGTCGTCCGTGCCGTGCGAGTCGGGGGCGTAGTCCAAGATTGATTGTCCGAAGCTCGGAGCTTCGGCGAGGCGAATGTTGCGGCGAATGCGGGTCTTAAACGGAGCGGCCTTCGCCCAAGGTGTGTTGCCGCCGCGAGTTCGCTCGAAAAAGGCATCGACGTCGCGCGTTACTTCGTTCGCGAGCCGGGTGCCCGACTCGTACATGCAGAACACGACGCCGCCGAGGGTAAGCCGAGCGTTGATTCGCCGGGCGACGACGTCGATCGTCTCAAGAAGTTTGCTAAGGCCGTGCAGTGCAAGGAAATGCGGCTGAAGTGGAATATAAACTTGATCGACCGCGGCCAAGGCGTTGAGCGTCAGCACACCGAGCGACGGGGCGCAATCGATCAACACGAAATCGAACTGGGGCGCGATCCGATCTAAATGATCGCGCAGCAGCAACTCGCGCCCGACTTCGCCCGCCAATTCGACTTCGGCCGCGGCCAGATCGATGCTCGATGCGATGAGGCTCAGGTTTGAGTTGATCGGGCGAACGGTATCTTCGATCGCCGCCTCGCGACACAAAACGTCGTAGACGCTCGGAGTTTCATCGTCGTTGCTCGGCACGATTCCCAGATGCAACGTCGCATGGGCCTGGGGATCGAGATCGACGAGCAAGACCTTTTTCCCGAGCTCGGCCAACGTGGCACTCAGATTGACGGCGGTCGTCGTTTTACCGACTCCCCCTTTCTGATTCAAAATCGCAAGTTGCATACATACACCAGGATAAGAATCTAGAAACGGGATCGAATGAGACGAAATTTCGGTGGGGGATTAATTATAGGTCGTGCCCGATGGTCGACCTAGATCAATCGGAGCGTTCGCGAAGGCGTTGGTTTCCCTCTATTAGCGATTACAATGAAGGGCCCGGCCGCGGTTTCCGAGCCTCGCCGGGCCGATGCCGGCACTTTTTCGAACGACTTGGCCTAGTAGCGAGTTTTTACGATGCGTGTGATCGTCGAATCGACTTCCGCCCAAGTGGCTCAAAAGGCCGCGATCTTCGTCGCCGAGTTGGTGCGACGTAAGCCGACCTGCGTGCTCGGCCTTGCTACCGGCAGCACGCCGCTCGGGCTCTATCGCGAGTTGATCCGCTTGCATCGTGAAGAAGGGCTCGATTTCTCCCGCGTAACGTCGTTCAACCTCGACGAATACGTCGGGCTCGCTCCGACGCACGAGCAGAGCTATCGCTACTTCATGCAAACGAACCTCTTCGAGCATATCAATATCGACCAGCGCAACACGCATGTGCCCGACGGCCTCGCCGACGACTTCGACGTGGCCTGCGAGCAGTATGAGCGACACATCAAAGAAGAGGGGGGCATCGACCTTCAGGTGCTCGGGATCGGCAGCGACGGTCATATCGCGTTCAACGAGCCGGGCTCTTCGCTCGGGAGCCGAACGCGTTTGAAGTCGCTGACGAGCGAAACGGTGTGCGACAACGCGCGCTTCTTCACCAACAAAGACGAGGTGCCGCGCTTAGCCGTCACGATGGGAGTCGGTACGATTCTGGAGTCGCGTCGTTGCTTGTTGCTGGCCTGCGGACAGCATAAGTCGGAAGCGATCCGAGCGACGGTCGAAGGGCCGCTGACGGCGCAAGTGACCGCTTCGGCCTTGCAGCTTCATCGCGATGTGATCGCCGTGGTCGATGAAGAGGCTGCGACGCGTTTGGTGCGCCGCGCTTATTACTGCGAGGTCGAACAGGCGCAACAGGCGTTGCAAGCCGGGAAATCGAAGGGCGGGAAGCGGTAGGGCGGTGCGGCGGTGAAGGGATCGCGAAACCGCAAGCGGCATGGCGGTGTCGTGAGGAGGCGGCTTACCGGTCTGAACTGACCACCGACCACCGGCCACTGCCCACTTCTACTTCTTCCGCCTCTTCCTGCTTTGCCGGTTGCGGTGTCCTCTCCGGTTGCGAAAAATCTTCGTCGTGCGGTCTCTGGTGCATTTTCGCAGCGCATACTTCCTTGTTGGGTTGCCGGTCGAGTTTTCGTGATCGACACGACCGTCGTAACCCTCGCAAGCCGCAATCCTCTCGACGTCGAGCTTCGCTTTGTTTCGCCGTTTGCCAACCGCCGTCGCTATCTTGCTCGTCGCATTCACCGTTGCGAAGCCGGCGGCTGCGCAATCGAATTTCGCTTTTCCCGGCCAAGCGGCTGCGACTTCGACCGGCTTCATTGCCGACGAGCAGGCCTTGCTCGCCGACGTCGCCGATGGCCGGCTCGATCGGGTGCCGCTCCTCGATGCCGCGCTCCTCGCCGGCGGAACCAGCGACGCGCGGGCCCTCGAAACCTATCGCCGACGTTTCGAGCATTGGGTTGCCGAGTTGCAAGTCTCGGGTCGCATCGTCGGCAATGAGCGAGATCGGGCTCGGGGCGTCCTCGAGTATCTGCATAGCCGCGTCCTCACCGGCGGCTTTCGCGACACCAGCACGAAACTCGATGAAGCGTTCGAGCATGGCCGGTTCAATTGCATCAGTTCCGTGATCCTCTTCCGCACACTTGCCGCACGCTTCGGCCTCACGGTCCACGGCGTCGAAGTGCCGGGGCATGCCTATGCCGTCGTGGAAGCGGCCGACGAATCGTTCATCGTACAAACGACTTGCCGCGATTGGTTCGCCGCGGACGGCGATACCTCGTTGCAACGCTCGCTCCTCCGCCGCACGATCGGCGCTGCCGCAGCCGACACGGCCGAGCAAGCGAAGCGCGAACGCCGGCTGAGCGATGTCGGAATGCTGGCGGTCGTGTACTACAACCGCGGCGTCGACCATTTGGAAGCCGGGAGCCACGAAGCCGCGATCGAGGCGAACCGCACCGCGCTCAAGCTCGACGCGGCGAACGAAGCCGCGCGGGCCAACCTATTGGCCGGTCTTAACAATTGGTCGCTCGAGCTCGGCCGTCGCGGCGACTTTCCGCAAGCGCTGCGCATGCTGGAAACCGGGTTGCAATACGCGCCGGAATACGGATTGTTTCACGAGAATCTAGTCGCTCTCTATCAGCAGCGGCTCGCCGGCTCGACGTCGACCGTGGAGGCGAGCCCGAACTTGTCGGCTCTCCGCGGCTGCTATGCCCGTTGGCAAAGCGAACTGCGCCGCCAGGGCGCGACGGCCGAAGCCGAGACCGTGGCCCGCCGGGCTTCGGAAGATCCGTTCCTCCGCGCCGTGAACTAGCGCGGCGAACTAGGTCCGCCGCACCATCCGAACGGTGCGGCCGGTATTAGCAGGCCATGAGGATGGGAGTCCGCCGATCATTCGTAGCGGCGTTTCCGTCAAATTTCCCCCATCATCAGGGGCTTCCTCGGCTTCTTTTCCACGGCGGTTTGCCATTTCGGCCGCGCGTGCCGACAATAAGAGTAACTGTCGCACAGTAACCACCAATCGGGTCGGACCTTATACGTCGTGCCCGAGAGGTAAAACCGCATTGCTCGAAACCGTCCGGCAGCTGCCGGGGTTTCATTCTCTGAGACCTGCCGCCGACTCCCCAGGTACGGCTCGCCCGCCTACACCCAAGGATTGCCCATGAGCGCCGTCGGTGACTCCGAATCGGCCCCGTCGATCGTTCGCCCGGATCCTGCTTTATTGGATCCGGCTACGAGATCGGCTGCGCTGCCGAATCGCTCCCTCTTCGAGCGCTCCGACGGCTCGGGCACCGACCGCAAGAGCAGCGGCAAGGCCGCGCGCGGCGGCGCGGCGCGAGCGCTGCGCACGTTCGTCATGCTGCTCATTGCGACCGTGCTGCTCGTCGGTACCGGTTGGGCCGCGCTCAAGTATGCGCCGTTCGCTTCGAGCAAGACGGGCCCCGTCGTGCTGACGCATACGGTCCAACGGAGCGACCTCGTCGTGACGATTACCGACGACGGCAACGTCGAGAGCGCAAGCAATATCGACATTCGCTGCCTCGTCGCCGGCGGCGGCGTTATTAAAGACATCATCACCGACGGCACGATCGTCAAGCAAGGCGATCGCCTCGTCGAGATCGACTCCGCGGCGATCGACGAAGCGATCTTGCAACAGAAGATCGGCTACGAAAAGGCCCGCGCCGTGCGCGACCAAGCGAAGAACGATCTCGAAGCGGCGAAGATCACGTTGCGCGAGTACGTCGAAGGAACCTATCTGAAGGAGCGCCAAGCGGTCGACTCGCAAATCACGATCGCCGAAGAAAACATGCGCAGCGCGCAGAACACGCTCCTCTACACCGAGCGCATGTTTCGCAAAGGCTATGTGACGCCGCTGCAACTCGAGTCGCAACAGTTCGCCGTAAAGCGCTCGGGCCTCGATCTCGATACCGCGAAGACCGCGAAGCGCGTGCTCGAAGAATTTACGTTCGCCAAGATGAAGAACGATCTCGAAACACAGGTGTCGACGGCCGGCGCGAAAGCCACGAGCGAAGAAGCGGCCTTCGCGCTCGAAGAATCGAAACTTAAACGGCTCGAAACGCAGAAGCTCAATTGCATCATCGTCGCTCCGCAAAGCGGCATGGTCGTGTATGCCAACGAAACCGGCGGCGGACGCAATAGCAGCGACCGGCCGAAGATCGAAGAAGGGGCCCAGGTCCGCGAGAATCAAGTCATTTTGCGAGTCCCCGACCTCACGCAAATGCAGGTCAAAGCGACCGTGCACGAATCGAAAGTCGAAAGCCTACGACCCAACATGCGGGCCTCGATCGGCATTCAAAATCGCAAGCTCACCGGCCACGTGACGACGGTCGCCAACCAGCCCGAGCCTGGGTCGTGGATGGCGTCGAACATCAAGGAGTATGCCGCTTATGTGCGGATCGACGGTGCGCAAAACGATTTGAAGCCCGGCATGACGGCCGAAGTCGTTATCTTGGTCGCCGAAAAGAAAAACGTGCTGACGGTTCCGGTGCAGTGCATCGTCGAGCAAGCCGGCAAGTTCTACTGTTGGAAGAGCCTCGGCGCTACGAGCGAGAAGACCGAAGTGAAGCTCGGCCCCGGCGACGACCGCAAAGTCGAAGTCGTCTCGGGCCTGAGCGAAGGGGATGTCGTACTGCAAAACCCACCGGAAAAATCCGGCGGCGAGTTCTCGAGCGCCGGCGGCACGCGACAATTCGGCGACGGCCCGCGCGGCACCGGCGCAAGCGGTCGGGATGCTAAAGGCCCCGGTTCCGATAGCCCCGGCGCCAGCGGCGGGCCAAGCACCGGCGCGGGCCCGGCAGGCACGCGCGGAGCCGGCGGAGGTCGCGGAGTCGACATCATGTCGATGGATAAAAACGGCGACGGCAAGGTGAGCCTCGACGAAGCACCCGAGCAAATGAAGAACTTCTTCGGGCGAATCGATACCGACGGCGACGGCTTCATCACCGCTGCGGAATCGGCCGCTGCGAAGGCTCGTCGGGCTGCTAACGGCGGCGGTGCTCCCGGTGCCGGTCCTCCTGCGGGTCCCGGCGGCAATCAATAACGGGCTCCGCTGGAACTAGACTTTCCTTCCCCTCCGTTTCTCGCGGCGCTCCGTTGTTTAGTTACAAGCTTCTGCAAACTCTCCGTCTCGGCACGAAAAGCTTGCTGCTGCACAAGCTGCGCTCGGCGCTCGCCGTGCTCGGGATTCTCATCGGCGTCACGGCCGTCATCTGGCTCGTGGCGATGGGCGAAGGGGTCAGCCTGCAAGCCCAGCGGCAGATCAAAGATCTCGGCGCGACGAACATCATCGTGCGCAGCATCAAGCCGACCGCCGCCTCCTCCGCCGGAGCGAATAGCCGCGTGGTCGAATACGGCCTCCGGCGCGACGACTTCGATCGCCTCCGCGCCATTCCGACCGTGGTCGGCGCCGTGCCGCTGCGCGAGTTGAACCAACGAGAAGCCCGCTACATCGATCGCGCGCTCGATGTGCGCATCGTCGGCTGTCGCACCGAGTATCTCGAACTGAATCATCTGCAGCTCGACATCGGCCGGTTCATCTCGTCCGAAGATGAAGCCACGGTCGAAAACGTCTGCGTACTCGCGGCGGAGTCGGCCCGCGCGTTGTTCCGCTACGAAGACCCGCTCGGGAAGTCGATCTACCTCAACAATGCGTTTTACGTCGTCGTCGGCGTGACGGAAGAACGGAGCGCGACCGGCAACATCGGCGGCAGCTTCACCGGCCAAGACTACAACCGCGACGTCTACATTCCGCTCCGCACGCTCAAAGAGCGGATCGGCGACATGGTGACGTCGACGAAGGCCGGCAGCTTCGAATCGGAAATCGTGCAGCTCAGCCAAATCACGCTCACCGTGCGCGACATCGCCGAAGTCGACGAAACCTCGGCGATCATCCTCCGCCTGCTCGAACGGTTTCACAAGCAAAACGACTATTCGCTCGTCGTTCCCAAAGAATTGCTCAAGCAGGCCGAAGTCACGCAGATGATGTTCAACGTGTTGTTGGTCGTCGTGGCGGGCATCTCGCTCTTGGTCGGCGGCATCGGCATCATGAACATCATGCTCGCCACCGTGACGGAACGGACCCGCGAGATCGGCGTCCGGCGAGCGCTCGGCGCGAAGCAGCGCGACATCGTCTACCAGTTCCTTACCGAGACGCTCGTCCTCTCGGCGACCGGCGGTTTGCTCGGCGTGCTGATCGGTTTTTCGGTGACGTACGTCGTCGCGTTGGTGCGCTGGTTCATGACGGAATTCTTCCCGTCGCTCATGTCGGCCCTGCCGCCGAACATCCGCGACATCACGCCGCAGATCGCCCCCTGGTCGGTCGTGTCGGCCTTCTTCATCTCGATCTTCGTGGGCGTAGTCTTCGGGCTATACCCTGCCAGACGAGCCTCGCTAATGGACCCGATCGACGCGCTGCGGCATGAGTAGCGCTGCTGCGCGATGGCTGTTCAGGGGTGGCACCTATAGGAAGCTCTCGGTCAAGATACACCGCGGGCGCGGGCCCGCTTTTTTCTCTTCTTGTCGGAGAGGGGCTTGTTCGGGGGTTACGTTCGGGTCGGGGCGTTCGTGCCTTTCGGCGACGTCTGGGGGGCC